>JADGAL010000228.1 GCA_015232025.1 Alphaproteobacteria bacterium | reverse complement strand
AGCGAGCCCTTGGCCTGCTGCTCGGTGAAGGTGGTCGCGGCGTAAAGTTTTCGCAGATCCTCGGTCGGCAGGGCGCCGATCGCTTCGGCCTTTTCGGCGGCGGCGAGTCGCACCTCGATCGGCGTCACCGTGCTGGCGGCGACCGCCTTGAGCACCGCCGGATGCGCCGAGCGCGCCGCGTCGGCGGGCAGCGCTTGGCCGGCCAGACGCAGCATCGCCACTTGCAGCGGCGACGGGTCGGGCAGGCTGTCCAGACCCGGCGCGCCGGGCGGGCCGATCACCGATTCGGCGACCGCGAAGAAGGCGGGATCGAAATGTCCCTGCTCGCGCAGCACATCCAGTCCCAGCGCGGCCTCGCTCGAGCGATCGGCGATCAGGCGGCAATAGACGCGCAGCTTGCCGGCGAAGCCGTCTCCGCCGCGGCCCAGCCGGGCGGACTCGGCGCAGGCGCCGGGGCCGTCTCCCTCGAGCAGCAGCCCCTCGATCTTGAAGCGCAGCAGGTCGGCCGGCACCGAGGTGCTGGGCAGCGCGTCGAGCAGGCGCAGCATTTCGGGCACCGCGCCCATCGCGAACAGCCGCTCGACCCGCAGGCGGATCAGCGACGGCCCCGCGCTCTTGCCCTCGGGCACCGCCGCCTGCGACAGCAGCAGGCGTTGCATCAAGGCGCGCATCGCGTGCGACGGCGCGGTGGCGGGCAGGCCGGGCATCAGCCGCTGGACCACCGCCAGCCGGCTGCCGCTCCACATCTCATCGCCCAATCCGCCGCGCTGGAGATCAAGCAGCCCGGCCGCCGCCGGGTCGAGCGGCTTCAACGCGTCGACCCGGATGCCGCCGCCGCCCGTGGAGGGGGCGGGCGGCTCGACCCTGGGCGCCGGAACCGCCTCGAACGATTCGAACGGCACGGTGGGCGTAAGCGGCGCCGACGATCGCGGGGTGAGCGAAATGGGCGCCTCGGCCCTCGCGACTCCGGCCGCGCCGGCCACGCCGACGGCGGCGATCAAGGCCCAGACCGCGCGCTTAGCGCGGGAAGCGGTCATCGGCGATCACCTTCTCGACCTTCGCGCTGGGCGGCGGCGGGTCGAACGTCGCCACGAAGACCCCGGCGCCAAGCAGCAGCAGCCCGGCCAATGCGAGAAACAAGCGCGACATCAGTCTCATCGACGTGAAAACCCCATTCGGATGGTTCGTAATGGTCATGCGGCGGACGGCGCCACGCGAAGGCAAAGCGTCCTCACCTTCGCTGCCGGTTTATGCTAAGTTTCGATCGTGGCGATTAGGTGGCAGTCTATTATTCTGGCGGGTGGGTTGCAATCGTGTCCGGTGAGCGCAAAGGGTGGAGCGGGAAGACCATAGCCATGGTCGGCCTGATGGGGGCCGGCAAAAGCTGCATCGGCCGCCGTTTGGCCGCCCGCCTCGATCTGCCGTTCAAGGACGCCGACGCCGAGATCGAGGCCGCCGCCGGCTGTTCGGTGTCCGAGATCTTCAGCCGCTTCGGCGAGGCCGGCTTCCGCGACGGCGAGCGCAAGGTGATCGCCCGCCTGCTGGACGAGCCGCCGATCGTGCTGGCGCTGGGCGGCGGCGCCTTCATCGATCCCGAAACCCGCGACCGCCTGCGCCGGCGCGCCGTCACGGTGTGGCTGCGCGCCGATCTCGACCTGCTGGTCAAACGCACCGCCGGCCGCGATCATCGCCCCTTGTTGAAACAGGGCGACGCGCGCGACATTCTGAAGAAGCTGATGGAACAACGATATCCCGTGTACGCCGAAGCCGACGTCGTCGTCGATTCGCGCGACGAAGCCCCCGAAGTCACCGTCGAGGCGGTGATCGCCGCGTTGGGAGCGCATCCATGACCGACACCTTGCGCGTCGAACTGAACGACCGCGCCTACGACATCCTGGTCGGCGAGGGCCTGCTCGAGCGGGCCGGCGCCCTGATCGCCCCGGTGCTGCGCGCCAAGCGCGTCTTCGTGGTCACCGACGAGACGGTGGCCGGCCTGCATCTCGCCCGGCTGGAGGCGTCGCTGGCCGAGGCCGGCATCGCCCAGGCCAAGACGGTGCTGCCGGCTGGCGAGCAGACCAAAAGTTTCGCCCAGCTCGAATCGCTGCTCGACTCCATGCTCGACGCGCGGTGCGAGCGCGGCACCACCCTCGTCGCGCTGGGCGGCGGGGTGATCGGCGATCTGGCCGGCTTCGCGGCGGCGATCTTGTTGCGCGGCGTCGATTTCGTGCAGGTGCCGACCACGCTGCTGGCCCAGGTCGACAGCTCGGTGGGCGGCAAGACCGGCATCAACACGCGCCAGGGCAAGAATCTGGTGGGCAGCTTCCACCAGCCCCGTCTTGTGCTGGCCGACACCACCACCCTGGACACCTTGCCGCGCCGCGAAGTGGCGGCCGGCTACGCCGAGGTGCTGAAATACGGGCTGATCGACGATCCCCTCCTGTTCGCCTGGCTCGAGGCGAACGGCCGCGCGGTGATCGACGGCCAGCCCGCCGCGCGGCGCCACGCCGTTCTGGCGTCCTGCCGCGCCAAGGCCCGCGTGGTCGCCGCCGACGAGCGCGAGGGAGGGGTGCGCGCCCTGCTCAATCTGGGCCACACCTTCGGTCACGCGCTCGAGGCCGAAACCGGCTACGGCCCCGAATTGCTGCATGGCGAGGCGGTGGCGATCGGCATGGTGATGGCCTTCGACCTGTCGGTCGCGCTGGGCCTGTGCCCGGCCGACGACGCCGCCCGGCTGCGCCGCCACCTCGATTCGGTCGGCTTGCCGTCGCGACCGCCGCCGGGCCGCGTCTGGCCGGCCGAACGGCTGCTCGCCCACATGGCCAGCGACAAGAAGATGGCCGAGGGCCGCATCACCTTCGTGACCGCCCGGGGGATCGGGCGGTCGTTCCTGAACCGCGACGTGCCACCCGACGCGGTGCGCGCCGTCTTGGAAAGAGCCTGCGCCACGCCATGATCGCCACGCTCGCCGCCATTCTGGTGCTGCTGCTGCTGTCGGCCTTCTTTTCATCCTCGGAGACCGCGCTGACCGCCGCCTCGAAGCCGCTGATGATCCAGCTTGGCCAGGACGGCGATCCCAAGGCGGCGACGGTGTGCCGCTTGCAGGAACGGCGCGAGCGCGTGCTGGGCGCCATTCTGCTGGGCAACAATCTGGTCAACATCTCGGCCTCGGCCTTGGCCACCAGCCTGCTGATCGCCGCCTTCGGCGAGGCCGGCGTCGCCTACGCCACGGCCGGCATGACCATCATCGTGGTGATCTTCGGCGAAATCCTGCCCAAGACCTACGCCATCCACCGCGCCAACGACCTGTCGCTGGTGGTGGCGCGCCCGGTGGAATGGCTGGTCGTGCTGCTGGCCCCGCTCACCCACGCCCTGCACATGGTGGTGCAGGGCACCTTGAAGCTGTTCGGGGTGCGCTTCGACACCGAGCGCAATCTGGGCACCGCGCTGGCCGAACTGCGCGGCGCCATCGAGATGCATGACAGCGAGACGGTCCGCCACGAGCGCGCCATGCTGCGCTCGATCCTCGACCTCAACGAGGTCGAGGTGGCCGAGATCATGACCCACCGGCGCAACGTCGCGACCATCGACGCCGGCCGCCCGGCCGACGAGATCGTCGAGGAGGTGCTGAACAGCCCCTATACCCGGCTGCCGCTGTGGCGCGACGATCCCGACAACATCGTCGGCGTGCTGCACGCCAAGGCGCTGCTGCGCGCCTTGCGCGCCCATCCCGGCGAGGTGCGCGACATGGATGTGGGCGGCCTGGCGGCGGCGCCCTGGTTCATTCCCGACACCACGCCGCTGATCGCCCAGCTTCAGGCCTTCCGGGCGCGGCGCGAGCATTTCGCGCTGGTGGTCGACGAGTACGGCTCGCTGATGGGCGTGGTGACGCTGGAGGATATCCTCGAAGAGATCGTGGGCGAGATTTCCGACGAGTTGGACATCGCCGTGTCGCGCGCCCGCCAGCAGCCCGACGGCTCGATCGTGGTCGAGGGCATGGTCACCATCCGCGACCTCAATCGCGAATTCGACTGGCGCCTGCCCGACGACGAGGCCGCCACCATCGCCGGCCTGGTGCTGCACGAAAGCCGCTCGATCCCCGAGGTCGGGCAAAGCTTCCTGTTCCACGGCTTCCGCTTCGAGGTGATCCGGCGCCACCGCAACCAGTTGACCGCCATCCGCATCGTCCCGCCGGCCGTGCCCGACGACGAGGATTGACCGCGCGGCGGCGCTTGCCTAACTTGCGCCAATGCCTCTTTCCCATCCGGCCCCGCGCGAGGCCCTGCATCGTCGCACCGTCGAGTGCCGTGGATTCCGTCGCGAGGACGGTCTATGGGACATCGAAGGCCACCTGATCGACACCAAAAGCTACGACTTCCCCAATCAGGATCGCGGCGGCACCCTGAAGGCCGGCGAGCCGATCCATGAAATGTGGGTTCGCCTGACCATCGATGTCGATTTCATGATCCACCACGCCGAGGCGGTCACCGACTGGGGGCCGTTCACCATCTGCGGCGACGTCGCGCCCGACTTCGCCAAGCTGGCCGGCCACCGCATCGGCGGCGGCTTCCTGGGCATGGTCAAGAAGATGTTCGCCGGCCCGCATGGCTGCACCCACATCGTCGAGTTGATGGGGCCGGTGGCGACCACCGCCTTCCAGACGCTGTTCCCGGCCCGCGAAAACCGCGAGGCGACCCAGCCCGGCCGCGAGCGGCCGGCGGTCATCGACACCTGCCACGCCCTGGCCGCCGACGGCCCGATCGTCGCCCGCCATTGGCCCGAGTTCGGCACGGCGAAGTCTCCGGGGGATTGAAAAAGGTTCAACACCAAGGACACCAAGGACACCAAGGGACCGGGACTATACGGGCAATTCGCCGCCCGCTGTCCTTGGTGTCCTTGGTGTTTCCCCACCTGCTTTAATGGCTCGCCGGTATCAGACCGCCTCGTGCATCCGAATCCGTGCCGCCTGGGGCGGCGTGACGGCGCCGTGGCCGGCGCGGCAATGGCCCTCCTCGGTGGCGGCGACACGGAAATAATCGACGATGAACACGCGCACCGCGGCGGTGAGCGTGGTTCTCGCCGGGCGGGTGCCGCACACCACGCCAACCACCTCGTCGGGAGCGATGCTTTCGCGCCGGGCGATCTCCTCCAGCGCCTCCCACATGGCCGGTTCAAGTCGCATGCTCGTGCGCTTCGCGCCGAGTCTGACATTGCGCGTCAACAACATTCCTCAAGGCCCTCCGCCACTCCGTTGCGGGCAACCGATTGCACTTATTCGGCCAATTAAACCGAAAACGACGCGCATGGCAAACGTTTGGTGGCGTTGAAGGTGACTTTTTCTCATGTCCTGGCGTGGTCGAGCCGATGAGCGACCAGACATCCCCAGCAGCAGTTCCTAGTAGTTGTGCCGAAGCCTCAGGCCGGGCGGACGGCCGCCGCTTCCTCGGGGGTCAGGGTGGCCAGCGACAGGGCGTGGACCCGGCCCGAAAGCTCGTCGGCCAGCACGGCGTGGACCATCCTTTGGCGCTCGACGCGGGACTTGCCGACGAACGCCTGGGATACGATGTGGACGTGGAAATGGCTTTCGCCCAGCGGGTTGGCGCCCGCGTGGCCGGCGTGGCGGTGCGACTGATCGACGACATCGAGGCTTTGCGGCGCGAGCGCCTCGGCC
>JADGAL010000227.1 GCA_015232025.1 Alphaproteobacteria bacterium | reverse complement strand
AGCTCGTCAACGCCGACCTCAACGAGGAATCGGCCAACATGCTGTCGTTGCAGACCCGCCAGCAGCTCGGCACCATCTCGCTGTCGATCGCCCAGCAGTCCGAGCAGGCCATCCTGCGCCTGTTCTAAAAGACCACGACCTTTCCAAGGCGGCCCGCCGGTCATCGGCGGGCCACCCCGTGGCGCGAACAAATCCGCCGCCTTTCGTTCCATGGTGCGCAGCCATCGCGGCCAGCATCGGCTTGACCAAAATCCCGACACGATGTAGGGTGACGCGGTGTCGGCAGAATCGCCGTCTCACCCTGCCCAGAAAAGGGGATCGTCATGGCTGATAAACTTACCCTGTCCGCGTCCACTCGGACCAACCTGCTGTCGCTGCAGCGCACCACCAGCATGATCAGCAAGACGCAGGAACGCCTCGCGTCCGGCAAGAAGGTCAACAGCGCCCTCGACGACGCGCTGTCCTACTTCAAGGCCCGCGCGCTGAACAACCGCTCCAGCGACTTGCAGACCACCAAGGACGGCATCGTCCAGGCGGTCAACGTGGTCAAGGCCGCCACCGAAGCCCTCGACTCGGTCGAGCGCGTGCTCCAGCAGATGAAGGCGATCGCCGAATCGGCGAAGTCGTCCTCGGACAGCACCGTGCGGCAAAGCTACGCCAGCCAGTTCAACACCCTGCGCAGCCAGATCGACACCATCACCCAGGACGCCAACTACAACGGCGTCAACCTCCTGCGCTCGGCGCCGGACAGCTTGGTGGTCAAGTTCAACGAGCGCGGCACCAACACCCTGCAGATCGCCGGTGTGGATTCGACCGTTTCGACCAATGGCGTCGACGTCATGCAGGCCGGCACCGGCACCTCGGCGGCCACCGACTGGGGCGTCAATTCGACCACCGCCGGCGGCGTCACCATCGACTCGGTGATCTCCTACATCGACTCGGCGCTGCTCGAGGTGCGGTCCAACGCCGAGACCTTCGGCACCAACGCCGCCATGCTGGACATCCGCAAGGAGTTCACCGAGAACCTGGTCAACACCCTGCAAGGTGGCGCGTCGCAGCTGGTCAACGCCGACCTCAACGAGGAATCGGCCAACATGCTGTCGTTGCAGACCCGCCAGCAGCTCGGCACCATCTCGCTGTCGATCGCCCAGCAGTCCGAGCAGGCCATCCTGCGCCTGTTCTAGGCCACGACGTTCCGGGGCGGCCCGCCGGTCATCGGCGGGTCGTTCCCATGGCGCGAGCGACAATTCGCCCGCCTCCCAATCCCCTTTTCATCAAAGGCTCGCCCGCGCGTCCATCGACGCCCTGGGCGCGGATGTTGCGGCAGTCGGCCTTCGCCGTTCCTTGAGCTCCTTGACGCGAGCCTCGCGCTGCCGGTATTGTGGGTATATCGGTAGAATTGCCGAGTGAACCATTCCCAGAATAGGGGGTTACCATGGCTGACAAGCTCACCCTGTCCGCGTCCACCCGGACCAACCTGCTGTCGCTGCAGCGCACCACCAGCATGATCAGCAAGACGCAGGAACGCCTCGCGTCCGGCAAGAAGGTCAACAGCGCCCTTGACGACGCGCTGTCCTACTTCAAGGCGCGGTCGCTCAACAACCGCTCCAGCGATTTGCAGACCACCAAGGACGGCATCGTCCAGGCGGTCAACGTGGTCAAGGCCGCCACCGAAGCCCTCGACTCGGTCGAGCGCGTGATGCAGCAGATGAAGGCCATCGCCGAATCGGCGAAGTCGTCCTCGGACAGCACCGTGCGGCAAAGCTACGCCAGCCAGTTCAACACCCTGCGCAGCCAGATCGACACCATCAGCCAAGACGCCAGCTACAACGGCGTCAACCTCCTGCGCTCGGGGCCGGACACGCTGGTGGTCAAGTTCAACGAGCGCGGCACCAACACCCTGGAAATCAGGGGCATGGATACGACCGTCTCGACCAACGGCGTCAACGTCATGTCGGCCGGCACCACCGCCGCGTCGGGCTCGACCGGTGGCGGCAGCTGGGCCAATTCCACCCTGACGGACGGCGCGGCCGCCATCGACTCGGTGGTCGCCTACATCGACTCGGCGCTGCTCGAGGTGCGGTCCAACGCCGAGACCTTCGGTACCAACGCCGCCATGCTGGACATCCGCAAGGAGTTCACCGAGAACTTGGTCAACACCCTGCAAGGTGGCGCGTCGCAGCTCGTCAACGCCGACCTCAACGAGGAATCGGCCAACATGCTGTCGTTGCAGACCCGCCAGCAGCTTGGCACCATCTCGCTGTCGATCGCCCAGCAATCCGAGCAGGCCATCCTGCGCCTGTTCTGACGCGGAGAGCCATGGCCGCTTCGCCCCTTCCGCACAAGGCGGCCGAACTGCTGCGGCAGGGGCTGGTCGAACACGCGCTGCTGCTTCTCGAAACGCATCTCGCGCGCCGGCCCCAGGATTCCGACGCCCTGCACTTGGCGGGGATCGCCCATTTCAACGGCGGCCGAGCCGATTTGGCCTCGGACCAGTTCCGCCGCGCCCTGGTTCTCGCCCCCTCGACCACTGCGCATTGGACGGGCCTGGGCGAGTCCTTGCGGGCGGCGCGCCAAGGCGCGGTGGCGGCCCGCGCCTTGGGCGTGGCGCACGCCCTCGAACCCGCCGAAGCGGCCATCGCCAGCGCCCTGAGCGTCACCCTGCTCGATCTGGGACGGGCCGACGAGGCGGAAGCGGTGCTGCGCCGAATCATCGACGCGCAGCCGACCGACATCCTTTGCCGACGCCTGTTGGCCGTGCTGCTGTCGTCGCGCCAACGCCGTGGCGAGGCGCTGGAAATCGTCGCCGGCGCGCTGGCCATCGCCCCCGCAGCGGCCGATCTGCACTGCGCCAGGGCCAGCATTCTGCTGCGCGACGACCATGCCGAGATGGCCGAGCGATCGGCGCGAGTCGCGCTGGCGCTCGCGCCGGCCTCGGCCGAGGCGCTCAACCTTCTCGGTCTGGCGGTCAGAAACCGCGGCCGGCCGGGCGAGGCCGCCACGCTGTTTGGCCATCTGATCGCGCTCGATCCCGGCTCGGCGGCGGCCCACAACAATCTGGGCAACGTGCTGCGCGACACCGCGCGGCCCGACCTGGCCGAGGCGGCCTATCGCGGGGCCATCTCCCGCGACCCGACCTATCTCGACCCGATCAACAATCTGGCCCTGGCGCTTCAGGATCTTGGCCGCGGCGAGGAGGCCCTGCCCCTGCTGCGCCGCGCCGTCGTCCTGGCCCCGTCCAGCCTGGACGTGGCGATCAACATCGCCGCCACCCTGGCCGATCTCGGGCGGGCGGCCGACGCCGAGGCGGCCTACCACCGGGCCCGCGTCCTGGCCCCGGCCAACGCGGCCTTGACCAACAACATCGCGCTGTTCCTGGCCGGCCGCGGCCAGCGCGACGAGGCGCGGGCGCTGTTCGCGCGGGCGCTGGCCGAGCGGCCCGATCACGACGTTCTGCACGCCAATTACGCCATGCTCCTGATGGGCATGCAGCTTTGCGAGGAGGCCGAGCGGGAGTTCCGCGAGGCGGTGCGGCTCAATCCGGACAACAAGGAGGCCTGGGGCAATCTGGGCTACATGCTGTCGACCCTGGACCGCCAGGCCGACGCGGAATTCGCCTTCCGCGTGGCGCTGGAGATCGACCCGCATTATCGGCAAGGGCTTTACGGCCTGGGCATGGTCAGCCGCGAGACGCTCAACCACGAGGACTCGCTGGACCACACCCGCCGCGCCATCCTGCTGAACCCCGAAGACCCCACGCCCTGGAACAATGTGGGCATCGCCCTGATCGACACGGGCGAGGTCGAGCGGGCGTTGCGCTGCTACCGGATCGCCCTTGCGCTGCGCACCGGCCAAGTCGCGGCGTTCCGGGCCAATTACCTGATGGCTTTGAACTACCCGGCCGAGGTCTCGAACGAGGAATTGGCCGCCGAGCATCGAAGCTGGGGCGCCCAATGCCGCGCCGAACCGCACGCCCCGCACGCCAATTCGCGCGACCCCGAACGAGTCCTGCGCATCGGCTATGTGTCCCCCGATTTCCGGCACCATTCGGTGGCCTATTTCGTCCTGCCGGTGGTCGGGGCGCATGATCGCCGCGCGGTTCACGTCACCTGCTATTCGGTCTCGCCGAAGCGCGACGACTTCACGCGGCGCATCCGCGAATCCGCCGACGCGTGGCGCGAGGCCGGCGGCTGGGACGACCGCCAGTTCGACGCCGCGGTGCGCCAAGACGGAATCGACATCCTGATCGACCTTACGGGCCACACCGGCGGCAACCGCCTGACGCTGTTCGCGCGGCGGCCGGCGCCGGTTCAGGTCACCTGGCTGGGCTATCCCACCACCACCGGCCTGGACGCCATCGACTGGCGCGTCACCGACATCCACGCCGACCCGCCGGGCGAGGGCGATTCCCTGCACAGCGAGCGGCTGATGCGCCTGCCGCGCAGCTTCCTGTGCTACAGCCCGGTGGACGGCTTCGAGCCGGTCGCCCCGCCCTCGTTCGACGAGACCGGCGGCATCACCTTCGGCTCGTTCAACACCCTGGCCAAAATCACGCCCCGGATGATCGCCCTGTGGGCCGAGATCCTGCACGCCGTTCCCGGCTCGGGAATGCTGCTGAAGGCCAAGGGCTTCTCAAGCCCGCTGGTCGCGGCGCGGATGCGGGCCGCCTTCGCCGCGCAAGGCATTCCCGCCGGAAGGCTTTGCCTGGACGGCTATTCGCCGACCCCCCGTCTGCATCTGGCCCGCTACGGCGCGGTCGACATCGCGCTGGACACCTTCCCCTACAACGGCACCACCACCACTTGCGAGGCGCTGTGGATGGGCGTGCCGGTGGTCACCCTGCGCGGCGATCGTCACGCCGCGCGGGTCGGCACCAGCATCCTGACCAATGTCGGCCTGCCCGAATTGATCGCCGCCGACGAAGCCGACTACAAGCGCATCGCCGTCGAACTGGCCGGCGATCGCGACCGGCTGCGGCGGCTGCGCGCCTCGTCGCGGCCAATGCTGGCGCAAGGCCTGTGCGACGCCCCCGCCTTCGTCGCCGAGTTCGAGGCGGCGCTACGCTCGATGTGGCGCGACTGGTGCGAAGCGGGACGTTGAATATGCGCTTTAGTCGATCTTGGGCACCGCGTTGACGACGGCGGCGCTTTCGCGGTCGAGCGTATCGAGCATCCAAGCGGCGAGGCTTTTCTTCTGCGCCGCCGCAGCCACGAAGTACCGCCGCCGCTGTTCGTCCGACGGGCGCAGGGTCATCTTGCCGGCCCATGCCTTTTCCGGCTCCTCGCCTTCCTCGCGGCACCAATCGAGGTAATCGTCGACGCTGGCTTTGAACGCGGCCTTCAACTCGTCCACGGTGCGGCCGTAGAAGTCGATCACGTCATTCAGGCCGATGACGCGGCCGTGGAAGGCGTCCGCCGATTCGTCGTATCCGAACTCGGCGTAGTAGCCCTGGTAGTTCAGCACATTCGTCAGCATTGGCACTTCTCCGACGCGGGGGTAACGCCCGCGTTCCTTAGAAATTCGCGCGCCGACTCGACCGACCCCTTCTTCATCGTCGAGCCAGGGTGCGGCGAGTGGAACAGACCCTTCCGTCCGTTCAGCTTGGCTCGCCGACGGCTACCGGCCGTGTGGTCTTGCTTCGGCCGGTGGCCACCGAGAGCTTTGACCAGTCGGAC
>JADGAL010000226.1 GCA_015232025.1 Alphaproteobacteria bacterium | reverse complement strand
CGCGGTGGGCGCAGGTGTGGGCGGCCAGGACGCGGCGGCGGGCCGCGTCGGCGAGGGCGCGGCGGCGGGGTTCGGGGAGCTGGCGCAGGGCGCTCAGGACCTGGTCGGGGGTTTCGGCCAGGATGATCTCGTCGCCGGGGGTGAACAGGGTCTCGATGCCGGGCCATTGGTCGCTGACGATCGGCACGGCGCAGGCGGCGGCCTCGAATAGGCGCACGCTGGGCGAGTGGCCGGCGGCGGCCATGTCGGCGCGGGTCAGGTTCAGGGTGAAGCGCTGGGCGTTGTAGAAGCCGCGATGGCCGCCGGGCGCCACGTGCTCGATGCGGGTCACGTTGGGCGGCCAGACGAGGTCGGGCGGGTATTGCGGTCCCGCCACCACGAAGCGGCCGGCCGGCCAAGCCTTGGCCGGCGCGCACAGCAGGGCGTCGAGCGGCGGCTGGCGGTCGGCGCTCCAGGTGCCCATGTAGCCCATGTCCCAGCGCTTCGGGGCGTTCTCGGGGAAATACAGTTCGGGATCGACCGAGCAGTACAGCGGTCGCGCCATGCGCGCCCCCCAGTCGCGCTCCAGCGTGGCCAGCGTCGGCCCGCCGGTGAACGAGAGGTACAGATCGAAGCCGCGCACCAGATGGGGCGCCAGATACAGGTCGTCGCCGCGCGCCAGCCGGGCCAGCGTGACGGGGGTGTCGATGTCGTAGAAGGCGCGCACGCCGCCCGCTTCGGCCAGCAGCCACTCGCCAACCGCCACGCCGTCGGGGACGTACGAGCCCAGCACGGCGAGGTCCGAGCGGCGCAGCAGCCCGGCATGGCCGAACAGTTCGTCCAGATCGCGATACAGCAGGGTGCGGCAGCCGGGCGGGGCGGGCAGGTCGCGCTCGGCCGCGTACCACGGCACGTCGCGTTCGAGGAACGTCACGTCGTGGCCGCGCCGCGCCAGGGCGCGCACCAGGCCGCGATAGGTGGTGGCGTGACCGTTTCCCCAGGACGAGGTGATCGCCAGGCCCAGGAAAACGATGCGGGCCATCAGACGGCCCTCCGCTCCACGCGTCCGCCGCGCAACAGGGCGTCGACCTGGGCGGCGCGGCGGGAATAGCTGTGCTCGGCCACCACGCGGCGGCGGGCGGCGGCGCCGATGCGGCGGGCGGTGTCGCTGGGCACCGAGGCCAGCAGCGCCGCGACCTCGTCACCGCTGGTCGCGACCAGCACCTCGCGCCCCGGTTCCAGGAACAGGTCGAGCCCCGGCCAGGAATCGCTGATCAGGCAGGCGGCGGCGCCCGCCGCCTCGAACACGCGGGTGGGCGGCGAAAAGCCCCAGCGCGCCATGCTTTCGCGGTTGACGTTCAACACCATGCGCGCCGAACAGTTCAGGACGTTGTGATCCGCCGTGTAGACGTGGCCCAGCCGGATCACGTTGGCCGGCACCGCCTTGTCCTCCCAGCCGCTGCCGCCCAGCAGGAAGCGCTGGTCGGGCAGGCGGCGGGCGGCGTCGAGGAAGAATTCGTCGATGCGCGCCTCGCGGTCGGGCAGCCGGTTGGCGATCAGGCAAAGGTCCGAGGCGCGGGCCGGATCGGGCGCCACCGGATGATGCGTCTCGGGGTCCAGCGCGTTGTAAACGGGCACGCAGACCTTGGCGCCCAGTCGGCGATAGGCCTCGGTGACCGGCGCGCCGCCGCCATAGGTCAGCACCATGTCGAAGCCGGGCAGCCGGGCGCGCAAGGGGTGGGCCGGGTCGGCGGCCATGCCGTCCAGGGTGGCCGGCGCGTCGACGTCCCAGAAGATGGCGAGGCGCCTTGGCCGGCCGCCGGCCGAAACGGCGGCCTCCAGCAAGTCGTCGAACACGCCGACGCCGCTCGCCTTGACCAGCGCGTCGGCGCCGCGGGCGTGTTCCAGCGCCCGCTCGACGCCGTCCTGGGTCGCGGCGTAGACCACCACCCGCGCCCAGGACGGGGCCTCGATGTCGCGGTGCTGCTGGCGGCCATAGGCGTCGGGCTCGTAGAAGGTGACGCGATGACCCAGCGCGGCCAACTCCTTCAGGATGCCCCGGTAATAGGTGGCGGCGCCGTTCCAATAGGCCGACAACAGGCTGGAGCCGAAAAAGGCGATGTCCATCATGCGACCTCGCGACGGATGGCGATCAGTTCGTCCAGGCGGTGCGCGCAGGTGTGGCGCGCCCGGATGGTCTCCAGCCCGCTGGCGGCCATCTCGGCGGCCATCGCGGGGTCGGCCAGCAGGTCGCGCAGGTGACGGGTCATGGCGCGTCCATCGATCGCCATCAGGAAGTCGCGGCCCGGCCGGAACAGGCCCTCGACGTCGCGCCACGGCGCGCTGACCAGTGGAATGCCGCAGGCCAGGGCCTCGAAGACCCGGATGGTGGGGATGCCGGGCAGCGCCTCGACATAGAAGCGGCGCGGCACGTGGACGGTGACGCGATGGCGGGCGAACAGGCGCGGCACCTCGTGATTGGGGCTCCAACCGCCCCAGCGGGCGCCGGCCTCGGCGACCGCGCGAACGGCGTTCTCGGGGTAGCGCACCCCATGGATCAGCGCCTTGAGGCCGAGTTGGCGGATCGGCAGCAGCAGGTATTCGACCAATTCCGTGGTGCGCTCGCCGTCGCCCCAATTGCCGATCCACACCAGATCGCCCTCGATGGGCTCGCCGGGCAGCGGGCGGAACAGGGTGTGGTCGGCGGCCTCGTGCCAGGTGAAGGCGCGCCGGCCCCAGCCGCGCGCCGCCCACACCGCGCGCAGCGAATCGCCATAGGCCAGAACGCCGTCGAAGCCGTCGAGCGAGGGCAGGGTCTCGGGCGCCGACACGGCGCGGTGGTGGGTGTCGTGATAAAGCAGGCGATAGCCGCCGACCCGCACCCGATGGCGGGCCAGGCGGCGCAGGATCGTGGGGTCGCTCCATTCGTGGGCGATCACCAGGTCGGCGCCCTGCAACGCCTCGTCGAGATCGAGGCTGGGGGCGCGGTACAGCGTCGAGGTCAGGCCGGGAAGGGCCGCCGCGACGCGGCCCAGCGCCGCGTCGCCGTGCTCGGCGATCAGGTTGCGGCGGCTCCAGCCGTCTTCGGGTTCGAAGACGCGCACCTCGTGGCCCTGGTCGATCATGGCCCGCATCATGCCGCGCAGGAAATGCGCGTTGCCGTGATTCCAGTCGGACAGCAGGGAATGGGCGAACAGGACGAATCGCATGAGTGATTCTTCTTCTTTGGACGGTGGCCCTTATAGCTGGGCGGCGCGGGCCGGCTTTGCGGCTGGACCGTCGGCGAGCGTCGCATAGGAGCGAAGATAGGCGTCGGTCATCCGGCGCAGGGTGAAGCCCCGCGCGCGGCGGCGCGCCGCCTGGTCCAGCGCGGTGGCGGCGCGGGCGTCGTCGCCCAGGCTGGTCAGGGCCTCGGCGAGGCCGGCATGGTCGTCGGGGTCGACGAAGCGGGCGGCGCCGCTCCACAATTCGCGCAGGGTGGCGATGTCGCCCAGCACCAGGGCGCAGCCGGCCTGGGCGGCCTCCAAGGCGGCCAGCCCGAACGGCTCGTAGCGCGAGGGCAGGGCGAAGACGCGGGCGCGGGCCAGCCAACGGCGCATCTCGGCCGCGTCGAGAACGCCCAGGCGTTGGGCCTTGCCGGGCTCGGCGTGGCCCGCCTCGCCGGCCACCGCGACGGGGATGTCGATGCGGGCGGCGGCGGCGTCCAGGGCGCTTAGATTCTTGGCGTCGTCCCACAGCCGGCCGGCGCCGAACACCAGACGCTCCTTGAGGATCGGCAAGGCGGCGGCGGAGTCCCGCCCGTTCCAGATGGCGCGGCCATGCGGCAGCGGCCCGTACAGCGATTCAAGCTGGCACAGGAAGGCGGTGGTCGGGGCGATCACCAGCCGCGCCGCCGCCAAGCCGGCGCGGGCGCGGCGGGCATAGGCGTCGTATTCGGCCGGCGCCTCGCTTTGGCGCACGGCGCGGAACCACGACCGCACGCAGGAATGGGCGACCAGCAGGCAAGGCGCCGTCCAGGGCAGGGCGGCGTGGGCGAAGCCGTTGACGTGGACGACATCGGCGCCGATCCGGCGTTCGAGGCCCAGCAGCCAGTCGCCGGCCCGCTCGACATCGAGATCGGCGCCGGGCACCCACTCCAGGCGGAAGGCGGCATGCTCGACCACCAGGCCGGGAACCGCCTCGGCCTGGGCGCGCTGGGCGGGCGAGGGCGCCGGCCCCATCACCGCCAGCGTGACGGTGGCGTCGTGGCGGCTTAGGCCGCGCGCCAAGTCCACGGCATAGGTCCAAACGCCGCCCACCGCATCGGCGGTCATCAGCACGCGCAGGGTCAAGGGATGCTCCTTTCGAGATGGTGGAGTGGCAAGGGCCGCTCCTCCTGGATGTCGCTGAAATGGTCGAAGCGGGCGAGGTAGTCGTCGACCGCCCGCTCCCAGGCCAAGTCGTCGGGCGGCCCCCACCGCTTGCGGTAGTCGGGGGCGCCGGGATAGGGGAACAGGGGCACGGGATCGTTGGCCCACACGCCTTGGGCGCGCATCGCCCGGCGCCAGGCGATCAACGCGGCCGGATCGTCGTCGGGGCCTTCGATCAGGTTGGCCTGCACGAAGGGAACGTGCCGCTTGGCGAGGACCAGCCGCTCGCCCAACGCGTCGGTTGACATGTGGCAATCCTTGTCCAGCCGGTCGCGGCCGGCCTCGGTCAGGCTTTCCACCCCGGCCTCGATCGACACGCAGCCGGCGCGGCCCAGCAGCTCCAGATATTCGGGCTTCCACAGATCGATGCGGGTCTGCACGCCGAAGCGCACGGGCCGGTCGACCAGGGCCTCAAGCAGGCGGCGGTCGGGCAGGAAGATCTCGTCGACGAAGTACAGATAGGTGACGCCTTGCGCGATCAGCCCGTCGATCTCGGCCAACAGCGGCCCCAGCGCGCGGCGGCGATAGGCGTCGCGGAACGCCTCCTTGGCGCAGAACGAGCAGCGATAGGGGCAGCCGCGCGACGCCTCGATCTCGGCGCCCGGTCCATCGGGCGGCGCGTCGAAGCGGTGGTGGTGGTGGGTGTGGCGGGCCAGCCATTCGGCCGGCCAGGACAGCGGCGGCAAATCGGTGAAGCGTCCGGTATGGGGAACCGGGGGCGCGGTTCCGCCATCGGCCAGCCGGGCGACGATCTCTTCGCACTCGCCCATCACCACCTCGTCGACGCCCAGCTTGCGGCGCACGGCGCCCGGCGAGGTCGAGCCGTGCGGCCCCACCGCGACCAGCCGCCCGGCCACCGGGCGGATCAAGGCGACCAGATCCTGCGGCACGCGCAGTTCGGGCTGGGCGCAACGCCAGAACAGATAGGTTGGCGCGGTGGTGACGACCGTCATGTCCGGCCCGAAGTCGGCGAGGCGCGCCGCCATCTCGCCATGGCTCAGGTCGTCCAGCCGGCCGTCGAGCATCAAGGTCTGGTGGCCCGGCAGAAGGGCGCGGCAATAGCCTAGTTCAAGCGGCAGATGCGGTTCGCGGCAGCCGAAATAGATGCTGCCCTCGAAGCTCCAACGGGGATTGAGCAGGGCGATCCTCATGCCGGAACCCCTTCGCCGGCCAGCCAGCGGTGCAGCCGCGTCACGCCGTCCTCGGCGGCGATGCGGGGGCTCCAGCCGGTGGCGGCTTGGAAGCGACGGGTGTCCGAGACGTACCAAAGCTGATCGCCCGGCCGCCATGGCCGGAAGTCGAGGCTGGGCGCCTCGCCGCGCAGGGCCGAGACCGGGACCGCGCCAGGGAACTGTCGCGCC
>JADGAL010000225.1 GCA_015232025.1 Alphaproteobacteria bacterium | reverse complement strand
ACCGCGACGCTGCTGGTCCGCTATCCCAAGCCGACCGACGCCACCTTCTGTCTGGCCGGCCTGCTGACCGCGCTGGGCTGGCGCGGCGATCCCCGCCGCCTGAGCGAGGTGCTGCCCCACCTCAAGGAGACCTTGCGGGCCGAGGACATCCGCCAGGTGATGGCCAACCTCAATTTCTCGAGCCGCCATCTGCGCATCGACCTCGCCGACATCGACCCGCGCCTGATGCCCTGCCTGTTCGTCCCCGACCAAGGCGCGATGTTGGTCGTGCTTCAGCGCGAGGACGACCGCATCACCGCCTTCGACGGCGCCGCCGTCGGCCTGACCGAGCGCCAGCCGACGCCCCAGCCGGGCTCGGCCTATTTCTTCCAGCCGCTCGACGATTCGCACGGGGCGGCCGAGGGAAGCTGGTCGCGGCGCATGCTGAAGCGCTTTCTGCCGCATATGTGGCTGGGCTTCGGCGCCTCGGTGTTCATCAACATCCTGGCGCTGGCCGCGCCGCTGTTCGTGATGGCCTGCTACGATTTCGTGATCCCGGCCGGCAACGCCGCCGTGCTGCCCTATCTGCTGGCCGGAGCGGCCATCGCCCTGGGCGCCGAGGCCACCTTCCGCGGCTTCCGCGGGCACATCCTGTCCTTCGTGGGCGCGCGCGGCACCTATGTGGCGGGCAACGCCGTGTTCCAGCGCATCCTGGCGCTGCCGGTGTCGTTCACCGAGCGCGCCACGGTCGGCTCGCAGGTCGCCCGCATCAAGGATCTCGAAGGCTTGCGCGACATGTTCGTGGGGCCGCTGGCGACGCTGTTCTTCGACCTGCCGACCAGTCTGGTGTTCGTCGTCGCCCTGGCGATCATCAATCCCTGGCTGCTGCTGGTGGTGCTGTTCGCCGGAGTGGCCCTGACGCTGCTGACCACGCTGTTCTATCCGGCGCTGAAGGAGCGGCTGTCGGCCGCGTCGCGGGCCGGCTCGCAGCGGCAGGAGTTCCTGATCGACAGCCTGGCCAAGATGCGCGCCATCCGCCTCGCCGCCGCCGAGGAGACCTGGCGCGAACGTCACCGCCAGATTTCGGCGCGGGCCATCATGGCCGATTTCCGCGCCAGCCTGTCCGGCATGGCGATGTCGATGGCCGCCCAGACGCTGATCGTGCTGACCGGCCTGGCCACCGTCAGCGTCTGCGTGTTCGGCGCGCTGAGCGGAGCGATCAGCACCGGCGGCATCATCGCCTCGATGATGATCATCTGGCGCCTGCTGGCGCCGTTGCAGAACGCCTTCACCGCGATCGGCACGCTGGTGCGCGCCAAGGCCAGCCTGGGCCAGATGGACGCGCTGATGCGCCTGAAGGCGGAAAGCGAGCCCACCGCCCAGGTGCACGCCACCCGTAGCTATCGCGGCCAGATCGCCTTCAACCGCGTCTCGTTCCGCTACAGCCACGAGGCCGATCCGGCGCTGGTCGGCGTCAGCTTCCAGGTCGAGCCGGGCCAAGTGCTGGCGGTGGCCGGCTCGAACGGGTCGGGCAAGTCGACGACCATCAAATTGATGCTGGGGCTTTACCACGCCCAGGCCGGCAGCGTGCGCCTGGACGGCGTCGATCTGCGCCAGATCGACCCGGTCGATCTGCGCCGCGCCATCTCGTATGTGCCGCAGCGGCCGGACTTCTTCTACGGCACGATCGCCCAAAACCTGCGGCTGGCCCATCCCAACGCCACCGACGCCGAGTTGGAATGGGCGTTGGAGATGAGCGGCGCCCGCGACGAGGTGCTGGCCCTGCCGCGCGGCCTTGACACGCGCATCCTGGACGGGCACGCCGATCACATGGCGATCGGCCTGCGCCAGCGGCTGTCCTTGGCCCGCGCCTATCTGAAGCCGGCGTCGCTGCTGCTGCTCGACGAGCCGGGCAACGGCCTGGACTTCGTCGGCGACCGCGCCTTCATCGAGGCGATCGGCCGTATCCGGGGCCGCAGCACGGTGGTGATCGTCACCCACCGGCCCAGCCACCTGCGGCTGGCCGACGCGGTGCTTTACCTTCAAGGCGGCTATGGCCGCGCCTTCGGGTCGTACGACACGGTGGCCAAGCAAATCGGATTGGACTCCCTTTGATGAAGAAAGCGCTGACAGCCCCCAAGGCGAATGTTCCCGCCCATGGCCGAGGGCGGGGCCAGCGCCGCTATCTGTCCGAGGCGATCCAGCTTGAAGAGGACAGCGTTCCCGTCAACGTCCGGCTGTTTCTGGCCGCCATGGTGGCGACCATCCTGCTGTTCGTCGGCTGGGCCAGCATCACCACCATCGAAGAGGTCGCCGTCGCTCCCGGCTCGATGGTGCCCAGCGGGGCGGTGCAGGTGGTCCAGCATCTCGAAGGCGGCATGGTCTCGGAGATCACCGCCAAGGACGGCCAATTGGTCGATCAGGGCGAGGTGCTGATGCGCCTGGCGCCCGCCCAGGCGCGCTCGGAGGCCGAACAGCTCGAGGCGCGACTGCGCGCCCTGCAACTGCGCGCCGAGCGGCTGAAGGCCTTCGCCGAGGGCCGCGAGCCGGACTTCTCGGCGATCGCGCCGCAGCATTCCGATCTGGTCGCCGACCAGCGGCGCATCTACGAAAATCAAATCCAGAACCGCGATCTGGGCGGCGAGGTGGTGCAAAAGCAGATCGAGCAGAAGCGCGCCGAGGTCACCCAGATGGAGGACGCCCTGGCGATCGCCCAGCGTCACCTCAAGCTGACCGCCGAACTGGTCGCCATGCGCGAGGGCCTGGTCGCCAAGGGCTTGATCTCGCGGGTCGAATTCCTGGAAACCCGGCGCGCCCAGGTCACCGCCCAGGGCGAGGTGCTGCGCCTGGAACAGCAGATCCGCACCGCCCGCGAGGCGTTGAGCGAGGTCGAGAACCGCCAGCAGAACCTTTATTCCACGATGCGCCAGGAAGCCCTCAACGAGATGGGCACCGTCACCGCCGAGCTGTCCCAGGTGCAGGAGGCGGTGAAAAAGGCCGCCGACCGCGTCGAGCGCCTGGACGTCCGCGCCCCGGTGCGCGGCTTGGTGCAGGATCTGCGGGTGCGCACGGTCGGATCGGTGATCCAGCCGGGCGTCGTGCTGATGCGGGTGGTGCCGGCCGACGACCGTCTGGAGGTCGAGGTGCGGATCGGGCCGCGCGACGTCGCCCATGTGCGGCCCGGCCAGCGCGTGACGATCAAGGCGGCGAGCTATGATTTCGCCCGCTATGGCGGGGTTCCCGGCGTGTTGGAGCGGGTCTCGGCGTCGACCGCGCTGGACGACGCGGCGCAGACTTACTACAAGGGCGTGGTCCGGCCGGCCCGCACCCATGTCGGCGACGAGCCGGGGCTGCACCCGCTGCTGCCGGGCATGACGGCAACGGTCGACATCGTGACGGGGGAAAAGACTTTGCTGGAATACCTGCTGAAACCCGTCGCGGTCGGCCTGCAACAGTCGTTCCGGGAGCGATGAGCATGGCCAACCGCCCGCCCGTCGCCGCCTTGGGCCTGCTGGCCGTCCTGTCGGCCTGCGCCGCCCAGGACCAGGAATTCCGTCCGCCCCAGCCCGAACTGCCGGCCGCCTACAGCCTGTCGGCGCCCGAGGCCACATCCTTGCCGCGCCCGTCCTCGGAATGGTGGATGGGCTTTCGCAGCGCCGAACTCGACGAACTGGTCGAGAGCGCCTTGCGCAATAATCACGATCTGAAGGCGGCGGTCTCGCGCATCCGTCAGGCGGCGGCGGCCTCGGGCATTCCGCTGGCCGGGCGCTTCCCGCGGGTCGACTTTTACGCCAGCGGCCAGGTCGACGCGCCGTCGGGCGGCGTGCCGCGCGATCCCGGCGAGCCGTTCGACACCCGCCGCCTTTATCAGGTTGGCCTGCGGGCCAGCTACGAGATCGACCTGTGGGGCAAGAACCGCTGGGCCGCCCTAAGCGCCGACGAGTCCCTGCGCGCCTCGGCCTTCGACGCCGAGACGATCGCCAACACGCTGACCGCCGACGTCGCCACCGCCTATTTCGAGGCGCTGTCGGCGCGCGAGCGCCTGACCGCCGCCCAGCGCAATGTCGAGCTGTCGCGCAAGCTGCTGGCGGCGGTGCAGGAGCGGTTCGACGCGGGCGACTCGACCGGCCCGGAACTGGTCCGCCAGAAGACCTCGATCGCCTCGTTCGAGGCCGAGGTGCCGATCATCGAGCTGATCCGCGACAGGGCCATGAACCGCTTGGCGGTGCTGGTCGCCACGCCACCCGGCACCCTGCGCATCAAGGCCACCAGCCTGGACCCGCTGGTGCTGCCGGCGCCACCGCTCGGCCTGCCCTCGGACCTGCTCGGCCGCCGGCCCGATCTGCGCCGCGCCGAGGCCAATCTGGCCGCCGCCCACGCCAACCTCAACGTGGCGCGGGCCCGGCTGCTGCCCTCGTTCAATCTGTCGGCCAGCTATGGCTTGGCCAGCCTGTACATGTCGGCGCTGAGCGGGCCGGGCGGGCTGGTCTATGGCCTGCTCGGCCAGATCGCGCAGGCGGTGTTCGACGGCGGGCGCGGGCGGGCCGACGTGCAGGTCAACGAGGCGCGCCGCGAGGAGTTGGTCGAGGCCTATTACCAGTCGGTGCTGCTGGCGCTGCGCGACGTCGAGGATTCGCTCGCCTCGCTGCGCTTCTACTCCACCCAGGAGGCGGCGCAGATTCGCTTCGTCACGCTGGCCCAACAGGCGCACGCGCTGACCGTCGAGAAGTACCAACTGGGCGCCAGCGACTATCTCGCCGTGCTCGACACCGAACGGACCCGCTACAAATCCGAGGACGACCGCTTGGTGGCGCGCTTCCGCCGGCTGGTCGCCACCGTCGACCTTTACAAGGCGCTGGGCGGCGGCTTCACCAGCGATCAACGCGGCGATCCGATCACCATGCCGGCGATCGTGCCGGCGGAAGGAACCAAGCCATGAGACTTCCGCCGCCGCCGCTCGCCTGCCTGATGCTGATGCTGCTGACCGCCGGCTGCGCCGGGACGACGCCCGAACAGGCCGAGGACGTCTGCGAATCGTGGGGCTATCGCCGCGACGCGCCGGCCTTTCCGACCTGCCGCGCCCTGGTCGCCGAGGCCGGGCCGATTCCCGCCTGCGACCGCTTCGCCCCGGCGGCCTTTCCGCTGGTCTCGCTGGCCTCGGGTTGCATCACCCAGGCCGACCGCGAGCACGACCTCTGCCGCGCCGAAGGCCATGGCGAGGCGCCGGCCTACGACGCCTGCCGCACCTTCCTGTACGAGGAGCGGCTGTTCCGCGCGCGCCTTTACGAGATCGGCCCCAAGGGACGGATCACGCCGGATCGCGACACCTTCGGCCCCTCGCCCGCCGAGCGCGCCCGCTCGCCGAAAGGCGTCTCGTGCCGGCGCGAGGCGGACGGGCGGATCGCGTGCATTACCCCTAAATTGTAACCATCGGCCGTCTATTGGGGTGGCGGTGGGCGCTTTAGAGTCGACCCTGGGACGGAACGTATTCTCACCGGGGTGGGTGTCACATGGCCGATACGAATGATGGGCAGGGCTCGGGCAAGGGCCTGACGAACGAGCAGCAGCTTGACGGGCAGGTTCTCGACGATCTGCCCTCGCTGCAACAGCCCGCATCCGAAGATGCCGAGGGCCAGGAGCAAGCGGAACTGGATCAGGGCGGCGATGACGCCGTCGATCTCTCCAACGTGCATTCCGGCGGCGACGCCATCCAGGGCAACCGCGACCAGATCCTCGAAGGCGGCGCCCTGTCGAGCGACTCCGAAATCTCGCCGTCCAGCCGCATCAGCACGAATTCGGCGAGATGGTGGAGCGGCAG
>JADGAL010000224.1 GCA_015232025.1 Alphaproteobacteria bacterium | reverse complement strand
TTGCCGCGCCGCCCGCCACCGCGTAGCGTGTGGGCGCCATGTGGTCCACCCTGTCGCCGCTCCTCCGCCGGTTGCCCGGCCGCCGATTCGTCCGCCTGCTCCGCCAGGCCCTGCAAGGCGGCGATGCGCGAACATCCGCGTTGCTGCGCCTGAGCCGGCCGAAAAATCTGTTCCAGCCGTTCGGCACCACCGCCGAAGACCGCTATCCCGGCATTTTCGAGATGGTCCGCGCCGTGGTCGGCGACGGCCCCGAGCGGCGCGTGCTGTCATTCGGCTGCGCCACCGGCGAGGAGGTGTTCTCGCTGCGCCGCCACTTCGCGCGGGCGGAGATCGAGGGCGTGGACATCAGCGCGGCGCGCATCATCGAGGCCCGGTCGCGGCTGGAGCGCCAGGGTGGCGATTCGGGCATCCGATTCGCGGTGGCGTCGTCCGCCGAGACCATGCCGACGAACAGCTTCGACGCCATTTTCGCGATGGCGGTGTTCCGCCACGGCGAGTTGGGCGACCGGCCCGAACGCTGCGATCACCGCCTGCGCTTCGCCGATTTCGAACGAACGGTGACCGACTTGGCGCGTTGCCTCAAGCCGGGAGGGCTGCTGTCCATCCGCCACGCCAATTTCCGCTTTCGCGACACGGCGGTGGCTTCGGAATTCGACACCCTGGCGAGCCGCCCGGCCAACCCGGATACGCCGGTTTACGGCGCCGACGACCGCCTGCTGCCCCACCACCCCGACGAGCCGGTGGTGTTCCGCAAGCGCCCTTCTTGACGCCGGCCTCGGCCGTAGCCCCCCCGATCCCCATCGGCTATTCTCTCGACGTTGTAGCCGAAAGTAGCGGCATTATGTAGCAAACGCACCTGTTGGAAGGGGATCTCACTCACTTCACCAGGTACGGCCGATCGACCAGTTCGGCCATCTCCGGCCCGCGCCAATAAGGTTCGACGTGGATCAGCTTGCGCAGGGTCATGCCCGGGCCATGGACCTGGCTCTTCCAGTGGCCCCGCACCAGCAACCGGACTTCGACACGGGACTTCGAGGATTGTCCCGCCGGACTCCCAAGCGGCCGGACCACGCCGCCGACCTCGATGTAAGGCAACCGCGTGCTGGTCGCCTTCTTGTGCTCCAGGTGCCGCCTCCCTTTCGCCGACATCCCCATCGCAGGCGCCGGGATGCGATCCTCAGCGCGCAGTTCGCCGGAGACGTCCGGCGACGACGAGCCGAGGTAGAGGATGCCGTTGACGACGATCCGGAAGAACCGGAAGCCGTCATTATAGAACGGCGCCTCGTCCACCCAGACCTGATCGGGCGGCAGAATGGTGGCCCAGTCAGTCTTCAAGGCATTCTCGACCCGGGCGCCGTCGGCCAGCAGCAGCTCCCGCTTGACGAACATGCGTGAACGCTTGTCGTCGGCGTGCCAGATCATCATGGACAGGGTCCGCCCACCCCCGGCGCGCGGACGAACGGTCACGAAGACGCTGATCGGCTCGCCGGTCGGGGCGGGTGCCGGCTTACCATGGATGGCGTACAGCGCGTTCCGGGAGATGTCGTCGTCGAGGACGAACAGGCAGGCCCGGAACGGCGGCACCACCATAGCGGCGGCGACGTTGAGTTCGGTGTTGGCCAGCCGCTCGACCAGGTTTTCGGAAAAATAAAAGGTCTTCTGGCCGAACGCCTTGAAGTTCAGCATGGTGGCGTAGTCGTAGACCAGGGCCTCCTGGATGGCGTCCTTGACGCCTTGGCTGATCATCTCCTGATCGAATGCCTGTCGGGTCAGGCCCAGGCGGGCCGCCACGTCGCTCCGCTGTTCCCAGATGTCGTTGATGGCGGCGGCGAGCTCAGCATCGACATCGGCTTTACCTCCGGCCGCGTCCATCTGATCGAAGTCGAGAGGCCATTCCACCGCGCCGATGCTCTCCAGCCGCCGGTCGATGGCCGACATGAGACGCGGGCGGCGGTCCTGGGTGACGTCGAAATAGGTGCGTCGCAGCGGCTTCATTCGTCCTCGTCCTCCGGGCTTCTTGTCTCTGCCCGCGCAGCCTGGTAGCGGGCGAGCACCTGATCGGCGGTCAGTACACGGTATTTCCCGCGCCGGAATCGACGCGCCTGGCCGCTCACCGGACCGGTGACGACGCCGCCCGTCACGCCGTCGCGCTCGAAATAGCCCCTGAGCTTGTTTTCCGCGCCAACGGCGGCCAGCCGGATCTCTGCGACCAGTTCCACCGTGTCCATCGACGGACCGATCGGGTGTTCGCCCCAATGCTTGCCCTCGAAGGCGCGCTGCACCAGCACGCTGGCCACCTTCAGGCGGAACTGATGAACCTCCCGCGCGGCCTCATGAAGGCGTCGCGCTTCGGCGTGCGAGAACTGATGCCGTTCATGAGGGCGCACGTCGGTCAGCGCCGCCGCGATCTCCTGCGGGGAGAAGCTGAAGAAGGCGTCGGCGTCGGCCGCCGCCTTCATCAGCGCCTCAATGTTGTTGCAGTCCTCGCAGATCGCGATCTGGGCGAAGCGCTCGATGAAGGGCCGGAGGTGATCGGAGAAGTACAGCCGCAACGGCGCCGGTTCATGGAGGTTCCAATCCGGGCGCAAACGTCGCCGCTCGGCGTTGATGAAGTTCCAGATATGGTCGTGGTGTTCGACGATGGCGCCCATGACCTCGCCCTTGCTATCCAGGCGTAGAAGGTCCGGCTTTGATCGCTGGCAGATCGGGCACTGATAGCGTTGTGGGAGGACGGTCCAGTTCTGGTTCAGGCGGATCTTCCGTCCTTGGCCGAATTTCAGAGCCGCCTGCTGCACCGTTGACGACCACACGCCGTCCAGTTCGGCGCCCACCCGCTTGGCCAAGTCCTCGGTCGAGATGGCTGTCGACTGTGCCCGCCGCTCTCTTCGCCTCATCACCACCCCCCAGCGGTCGCCAGCCCCGCCAGCCTAGCCAAAATGATCCCTTCTCTTTCTCTGGAAGCTGGAGAAGTGGATATCAACCTGGACCCTGCTGACCCGCCCGAAGGTCAGATCGTCGTGGCAGGGCTTGCAGATCAACCACACATGTTCTGCGTCCGGCATCTGGTTGGAGTAAAAGTGGTCGTATTCGGCCTCAGCGACCTTGCGCCCGTTGTCATCCACGATCTTGTGGCGGCTACAGCATGGGCAGTATCCGCCCAACTGCGCCGTCACCACCGCGATCGTCCCCTTCACCTTGGCGCTTATCTCCTTCCTTGGCCGCGTGGCCTGGCTCAGTTGCTCGCCGATCAGATCGAAGCGGGACCTGGCTTCCGCTTGCAGGGCCGTGACCTGCCCCTGTACCTCCGACACGGCGTCGAAGACCTGCCCGGCGAACTGCCGGAATTCAGTATGGGTGACGAAGGCACCGGGCGGTGCGAGCCGCCCTTCCATGTGCTGGCGAACAACACTGTTGCACCAGGCGTGGAAGTCCGGAGACAGGTACTGGGCGTAGGCCATCCCGACCTGCCAATGAGCCCAGGTGCCGCCATTGCGTCCGCGCTCAGCCTGCAAAACCTGAGTGTCACTCAGGTTTTGATTGGATGCCACAAACTGAATGAACGGTGCTCCGTCAAACCGCACCCAGTTATATGGCTCTCTGTTGACAGGACTCCCCGCTGCTTTCCACATGTCGGTCAGACAGAGCATCTGGTCCCGATCACGGATGACCAGCCCCTTATAGACGAGTGAGGACGATATCGCGTTGCTCATGGCGTGATCCTCAGATCGCGGACGCCGGCCGCGTCGAGACATTGCAGGAAGAACACCGCCGTAAACTTCCCTCGGCTGATCTTGTTGGCGATGTTCTCGGGGGATTCGGGGAAGCCCCGTTCGGTCAGGCGCCGGGCGAGCTCGTCATAGGTCAGGCCCCGGCGCTTGAGTTCGGCCTTCAGCAGGCCTTTCACCATCGCGGCGTAGTCCGTCTCGCTCTTCATCCGCTCCTCCAAAGATCGGCGATCATCATCATACGCGATAGATTCCCCTTTACAAGCGCCGAGCGGCGGATCATCATTCGCGGTAGGTAATTCATCGCATGTGGTGGACCCAATGCCCCGCAGAACTCCCGGACAGCATTTCCTGCTCAGCGCGGCGGCGCGCAGCCTTTCCCTGCGCGACGTCATGGGCCTGACCGAGCAGGAGGCCGCGGCGGCGTTCCGGGCGATCCGCTGGGCCGCCTCGGGCGGCGAGCCGACCTGCCCCGAATGCGGCTGCCTCGGCTGCTACGAATACGCCTCGCGGCCGATCTTCAAGTGCAAGGGCTGCGGCCGCCAGTTCTCGCTCACCTCGGGGACGATCTTCGCCGGCCGCAAGCTGTCGGTCCGCGACCATCTGCTGGCCATCGTCCTCTTCGTCAACGCGGCGAAGGGTATCTCCTCGCTTCAGCTGGCCCGCGATCTCGGCGTCCAGTACAAGACCGCCTTCGTGCTGACGCACAAGCTGCGCGAGGCGATGGCGGCGGAGCTGAAGGGCCTGGTGCTCGACGGCACCGTCGAGGTGGATGGCTGCCACGTCGGCGGTCATGTGCGCCCCGAGAACGAGAAGGCCGACCGCAAGGACCGGCGCCTAGCCGAGAACACCAGCGGCAAACGCCGCTGCGTGGTCGTGCTCCGCCAGCGCGGCGCGCCGGAAGGCGCCGCCGGGAGCCAGGGCCGCACCTTGCCGTTTGCGCTGGCCGGCGAGGCCGAGGGTGTGGCGCTGGTCCGCAGCCGCGTGGCGGCGGGAAGCGTGATCCACGCCGACGAGGCCGCCTCATGGGATGCCCTGCATGCCCATTACGAGATGAAGCGGATCAATCACCAGCAGGCCTACAGCCTGGACGGCGCCTGCACCAATCTGGCGGAATCCTTCTTCTCCCGCCTGCGCCGGGCGGAGTGGGGGCAGCACCACCGCATCTCCGCCCTCTATCTCGGGCGCTACGCCGCCGAGATGGCCTGGCGCGAGGATCACCGCCGGCAGTCGAATGGCGGGCAGGCCAAGCGGCTGGTCGGCCTCGCCTTGTCCCAGCCGATGTCGGTGGACTGGTCCGGCTACTGGCAGCGCCGCCGGGCGGCGGCCTGATCAGTCCGCCACGCGCCACAGGACGCGGGCGCCATCCTTCAGATTGATCAGGATGCCGCGGTCGCGCTGGCGGTAGAGGGCGTTGCGCACCGTCTCGATGAAGGCGTCCCGGCGCGGCCCCGTCTCGGGATCGATGCCGAGGCGTAGGGCCGCCTGGACGGCCACGTCCGCCGTGACCACCCCGCCACCGGCCTGCCGCACGACGTCGAGCACCGCCCTCGTCAAGCCGCCGCGCCCGAGTGAGGACGGAAGCTCGCGGACGGGCCTGGGCAGGCGGGGCGGGATGGCTTCCGGATTGGTCTCGCTGCCGGCGAACAGCTTCAGCGTCGCGTCCACATGCACCAGCGCCGCTCGCAGATCGGTGATGCGGCGCTCGGCCGCGATGATCTCCCCCGCGATCCCGCCGCGCTTGTGTCTCAGCGCCGATACCACATGACTCTCCGCCATCGCCCTATCTCCGGATGCAGTTGTGCGGACGGAGCCTACCCCCTCATCGGAGGGGGCGGGAGGTATCGGAAGGTGCATTTGCTACATAATGCCGGAAAGTAGTGTCGAGGTTGCTGTAGCCCCCCCGATCCCCATCGGCTATTCTAGACTTCCATCAAGACCCTGAAAATCCCCGCGAAACCGGCATTCCGATGCTGGTTCGCGGGGGGCTCCACGCTAGAACATCTCGAACTGACTCGGTGTTTTTTGCGCGTTGTCCTGTTTTGTTCCATAAAACGTGAGTATCCCGGAATACTGCTTGTCAGTGAACGACATGATGTGGACCTTG
>JADGAL010000223.1 GCA_015232025.1 Alphaproteobacteria bacterium | reverse complement strand
GAGCGGGCGCATCACCACCCCTCGCGGCTTTCGGGCGGGCAGCAGCAGCGGGTGGCGCTGGCCCGCGCGCTGATCAACCGGCCGGGCCTGATCCTCGCCGACGAGCCCACCGGGGCGCTCGACAGCCGCACCGGGCTTGAGATCATGGCCCTGTTCACCGAACTGAACCGCCAGGGCATCACCATCTGCCTGGTCACCCACGAGCCCGACATCGCCGCCCACGCGCGGCGCCTGCTGCGGTTCCTCGACGGCCGGCTGGTCGGCGACGAGCCGGTGTCATGAGTCCGCTCGACGCCCTGCTGGCGGCGCTGGGCGCGCTGGCCGCCAACCCGCTGCGCAGCATGCTGACCACCTTGGGGATCGTGATCGGCGTGGCGGCGGTCATCACCATGCTGGCCATCGGCCGCGGCGCCGAGGCGCGCATGCAGGCGCTGATCGACAGCCTGGGCTCGAACCTGATCACCGTTCGGCCCGGCGCCGCGACCACCGGCGGGGTGCGGGCCGGCAACCAGACCACGCTGACCGAGGACGACGCCCGCGCCATCGCCGCCGAACTGCCCGAGGTGGCCGGCGCGGTGCCCGAATTGCGCGGCAACGGTCAACTCGTCCACGGCAATCGCAATTGGTCGGCCTATGTCGCGGGGGTGACGCCCGATTTCCTCACCGTGCGCGACTGGACGCTGGACGGCGGCCGCTTCTTCACCGAGGACGAGGTGCGCGCCGCCGCCAAGGTGGCGGTGGTCGGCGCCACGGTGGTCGAAAAGCTGTTCGACGGCGCGGACCCGGTGGGCCTGACGGTGCGGCTCGACCGCGTGCCCTTCCGGGTGATCGGCACGCTGCTGCGCAAGGGCGAAAGCCCGTGGGGCCGCGATCAGGACGACGTGGTGCTGGTGCCGCTCGACACCGCGCGCAAGCGGGTGCTGGGCCGCGAGTTGGGCGGCGGGCGGATCGACGCCGTCTCGGTCGAGGCCGCCTCGGCCGAGCAGGTCGACGCGGCGAGCGCCCAGATCGCGTCCCTGCTGCGCCAGCGCCACCGTCTGGCCGAGGGCGAGCCCGACGACTTCACGGTGCGGCCGATCTCGGAGGTGATGGCCAGCCGCGTCGAATCCTCCAAGGTGATGACCCGGCTGCTGGCCGCCGTGGCGCTGGTCTCGCTGGCGGTGGGCGGCATCGGCATCATGAACATCATGCTGGTCTCGGTCACCGAGCGCACCCGCGAGATCGGCCTGCGCATGGCGCTGGGGGCCGAAAGCCGCCACATTCTGGCGCAATTCCTGATCGAGGCGGTGACCCTGTCGCTGGCCGGCGGCGCGCTGGGCGCCTTGACCGGCGTCGGCTTGTCGATGCTCGCCGCCGAAACCGCGGGTTGGCCGGTCCTGGTGGGATTCGATTCCCTGCTGCTCGCCCTGGGCTTCGCGGCCGGGGTGGGGATCTTCTTCGGCTGGTACCCGGCATATAAGGCGTCTCTAATGGACCCGATCGAAGCGCTTAGGCACGAATAGACCAAGCATAATCCCCGATGGCGCGCCTGCCGCATGTTTGCTAAGGTCGTGTAATATCGACGCATCGGGTTGGGGGGATTCGCGACATGGCTTGGACAATTGGCAGGCGACTGTGGATGGGATTTGGTGTGGCGATAGCGACTTTCGTCATAGTCGTCGCCTATGCCAATTTCAGCGTCTCCGATCTGAACAGGCTTCAGCAGGAGGGCGCGCGCCGCGCCGACGACGCCATCGCCGCCACCGAGATGGGCGGCATGGGGGCGCGCATGTACCAGATCGTCGCCGACGCGGTGATCAACCGAAATCTCGACGAGGCGGCCAAGGACTGGGCCGAAATCAAGGCCGAGATGGAAGAGGACATGAAGCGCGTAACCGGCATGGTCGACACGCCCGAGGAGGAGCGCCTCAATACCGAGGTGATCGCCGCGTACCGCGCCTTCGTCGAGGTCGTCGAAAAGGAGATGCTGCCCCAGTTGAAGACCGGCGCGCAGGTCGACGCGGCGATCAAGGCGGCGGACGGCAAGATCGACGCCCATCTGGAAAAGATGGTGACCGGCTACGTGAAGATCCGCGATTCGATGGTGGACGAGGCGAAAGAGGCCGACGAGCTGTTCGACAGCACCGCCGATCGGACCTCGCTGGTCAGCATCGTGATGGGCATCGCCGTCTCGGTGGGCCTGGGCGTGATCGCCTTTTTCACCTCGAACGGGATCATCAATCCGGTCAAGGCGCTGACCGCCATCATGTTGCGGCTGGCCAAGGGCGACAAGACGGTGGAGGTCGCCGGGCATGATCGTGGCGACGAGATCGGCGAGATGGCCCGCGCCGTCGAGGTGTTCAAGGACAACATGATCGAGTCGGAACGCCTGACCGCCGCGCAAAACGCCGAGCGCAACGCGAAAGAGCGTCGCGCCGAGCGGATCGAGATGCTGAACGGCGAATTCGACCAGGGCGTGATCGGGGTGCTCGCTTCGGTCAAGAACACGGTGCGCGAGATGCAGGGCGCCGCGTCCTCGATGACCGCCACCGCCGACGAGTCGCAGCAGCGGGCCGGCGCGGTGGCCGCCGCCGCCGAGCAAGCCTCGGCCAATGTGCAGACCGTGGCCGCCGCCGCCGAGGAACTGGCCTCGTCGATCCAGGAGATTTCGCGTCAGGTGGGCCAGTCGGCCAACGTGTCGCGCAACGCGGTCGACGAAGCCGAGAAGGCCAACACCATGATCCAAAGCCTAGCCGAGGCGGCCGGGCGGATCGGCGAGATCGTCAATCTGATCACCGACATCGCCAGCCAGACCAATCTGCTGGCGCTCAACGCCACCATCGAGGCGGCGCGGGCCGGCGACGCCGGCAAGGGCTTCGCCGTGGTCGCCAACGAGGTCAAGAATCTCGCCAACCAGACCGGCCGCGCCACCGACGAGATTTCCGCCCAGATCGCCGCCGTCCAGGCTGCCACCAAGGAGACCGTCCAAGTGATCCGCTCGATCGGCGGCACCATCGCGACGATCTCGGAAATCGCCTCGGCGATCGCCTCGGCGGTCGAGGAGCAAGGCGCCGCGACCAACGAGATCGCCCGCAACGTCCAACAGGCCTCGGCCGGCACCCAGGAAGTCTCAAGCAACATCGGCGGCGTCACCGAGGCGGCCAGCCATGTCAGCGAGGTCGCCTCGCAGGTGCTGCATGTCAGCCACGACCTGGAAGGCGAGGCCGGACGGCTGGAAGGTCTGGTCGCCGACTACCTGGAAAAGGTCAAGGTGGCCTGATCGCCACGCGGGGGGACCACCCGAGGGTCTCTCCGTCATTCCCGCGAAAGCGGGTATCCATGCTGGCGCATCAGCCGCAAGAGTGGTATGCGCCCTTTAACGAAGCGGATACCCGCTTTCGCGGGTATGACGGCCTAAATCTCGAGTAGAAAAAAGGTTCACCACCAAGGCGCCACGGACACCAAGTGTCACCAAGGGACCGGGACTGTACGGGCAATTCGCCGCCCGCTTCGTGTCCTTGGTGTCCTTGGTGTTTCCCCACCTGCTTCCACGATGTGTGCATGCCCTAGCGCCTCGCGGCTGGCGGTGGTGGTGGTCAGCCTGGCCTCGCTGACCATCTTCCTGGTGCCGCTGATCGCCTTGCTGCTATCCCACGACGCGCTGGTCGGCGAGGTCGAGCGGGGCACCATGCTGCTGCTTCTGGCCTATCCGGTGAGGCGCTGGCAGGTGGTGTGGGGAAAGCTGTTGGGCCACGGCGCGCTTCTGGCCATCGCCACCCTGCTGGGCTACGGCGCGGCGGGCGCCGTGCTGGCCTTGCCCGGCGAGGCCGACCCGGCCGGCTGGCGCGCCTTCGCCCTGCTGATCGGCAGTTCGATCCTGCTTGGCGCGGTGTTTCTGGGCATCGGCTATCTGGCCAGCGGCCTGGCCGCCGAGCGCGGCACCGCCGCCGGCTTGGCGGTGGGCGCCTGGCTGGTGTTCGTGCTGCTGTTCGATCTGGTGCTGCTGGGCGCCCTGGCGGCCACCCAAGGGCGCGGCATCTCGCCCACCGCATTCGCCTGGGTGCTGATGCTGAACCCCGCCGACGTGTTCCGCCTGCTCAACCTATCGGCCGTCGAGGAGGTCGAACGCTTCGCCGGAATGGCCGCCGCCGGTGGCGGCGCGTGGCGGCCGGCCGCCTTGGGGCTGGCGCTGGTGGCCTGGGTGGTGGTCCCGGTGACGCTGGCGACGCTGGCTTTTCAAAGGAGGCAGTTGTGATCCGAGCCGCGCTCTGCGCCGTCCTGTTGCTCGCCGCCTGCGACGACACGCCCGCCCCGGCCCCGCCGCCGAGCACCCTGACGCAGGCCGCCGTCGGCCATTATTGCGGCATGGCGCTGCTCGACCATCCCGGCCCCAAGGGCCAGATCCACGTCGCCGGACGCCCCGTACCCTATTGGTTCTCGTCGGTGCGCGACACCAAGGCCTTCACCCTGCTGCCCGAGGAGCCCAAGACCATCGCCGCCATCTACGTCACCGACACGGGCCAAGACCCCCCGTCCTGGATCGAGGCGGATCGCGCGGTCTATGTGATCGGCAGCGACCAGATGGGCGGCATGGGCGCGCCCGAGGCGGTGCCGTTCGGCGACCGCGCGGCGGCCGACCTATTCGCCAAGGAGCATGGCGGGCGGGTGGTGGCGTGGAGCGCCATCCCGGCCGATTACGTGCTGGGCGGGACGGAGGCGTCGCATGATGCTCATTAGCCGCCGCCGCATGATCGCCGTGACGGCGGCGGCGCTGGGCTTCGGACGAGGCGGCAAAGCCCTTGCCACGCCGCCGGTGGAATGGCGGGGCGTCGCGCTGGGCGCGCCGGCCCGCCTGATCCTGCGCCATCCCGATCGCGACGAGGCCCTTCGCCTGCTGGACGCGGCGCGGGCCGAGATCGAGCGGATGGAGCGGGTGTTCAGCCTGTACCGGCCGGACTCGGCGCTGTCGCGGCTCAATCGCGACGGCCGGCTGGAGGCGCCGCCAACCGATCTGGTCGCCTGCCTGGGCCAAGCCCTGCGCATCGCCGAACTGTCACGGGGCGCCTTCGATCCCACGGTGCAGCCGTTATGGGCGCTCCACGCCCGCCACTTCGCCCAACCCGACGCCGATCCGGCCGGCCCGCCCGAGGCGCTGGTCCGCAAGGCCCGCGCCCTGGTCGATTGGCGCCGCGTGTCGCTGGACCCGCGAATGGTCCGCCTGGAGCCCGGCATGGCCGTCACCCTGAACGGCATCGCCCAGGGCCATGCCAGCGACCGCGTGGCCAACCTGCTGCGCCAAGCCGGACTGGACGCGGTGCTGGTCCATCTGGGGGAAACCCGCGCCGCTGGTCCCCCGACCGGCGATTCGTGGCGGGTCGGCCTGCCCGATGGGCGGGTGATCGAACTGACCGGCGACGCCGCCATCGCCACATCCTCGCCGGACGGCACCCGCTTCAGCCCCGCCTGCCACCACCTGTTCGACCCGCGCACCGGGCGCAGCGCCAAGGCGGTGACGGTCACCGTCCAGGCGCCATCGGCCGCGCTGGCCGATGGCCTGTCGACCGCGCTGTCGGTCGGCGCCGGGCGAGGGCTGCTCGACGCCTTCCCGGCGACGCGGACGCCGTGACGATCAGGCCACCTTGACCTTTTCCAGGTAGTCGGCGACCAGACCTTCCAGCCGTCCGGCCTCGCCTTCCAGGTCTTGGCTGACATGCAGCACCTGCGACGCGACCTCGCTGACGTGACTGGCCGACTGGGTGACGCCGCCGATGTTGCTCGAGACTTCCTGCGTGCCGGCCGAGGCCTGTTGGACGTTGCGGGCGATCTCGTTGGTCGCGGCGCCCTGCTCCTCGACCGCCGAGGCG
>JADGAL010000222.1 GCA_015232025.1 Alphaproteobacteria bacterium | reverse complement strand
ATGCCGGCCGCCATGCACAGCTTCTACCTGCGCAAGATGTATCAGGAAAACAAGCTGATCGAGCCGGGCGGCGTCACCCTGGCCGGCGTGCCGATCGACCTGCGCACCATCGCGGTGCCGTGCTATCTGCTGTCGACCCGCGAAGACCATATCGCGCCCTGGATCTCGACCTACTCGGCGACCCAGGTGTTCTCGGGGCCGGTGAAGTTCGTGCTGTCGGCCTCGGGCCACATCGCGGGCGTGGTCAATCCGCCCGCCGCCAACAAGTACTGCTACTGGGTGAACTCGAAGAAGCCCAAGAGCCCCGACGCCTGGCTGAAGGGCGCCAAGCAGGTCGACGGCTCGTGGTGGACCGACTGGCAGGCCTGGGTGGCCAAGACCGCCGGCAAGCAGGTCCCCGCCCGCGATCCCGCCAAGGGCGGTTTGGCGCCGCTCGACAACGCCCCCGGCTCGTATGTCAAGGTGCGGGCGATTTAGAACACCAAAGATGCGTGTCGAGGGGGCATTTCCCCTCGACACGCGCCGAGTGTGGCAACACTCGGCCCACCCGATGGGGCGGCCGGTGCCCCAATGAAAGGGTGGTTATCTCTTCTCCTACTTGCCAATCCCCTAATAAATACTTTTCGGAAACGATTTCCGTGTTACCCTGACGGCGCCTAACTCTTGCCGTACGAGGGTGTCGCGTGTCCTATCCATTCGAAGACAACGGCTTCATGATCTGGTACGGAGATCTTGAGACGCAGATCAAGCGCATGCACGGCGTCAGCGCCAAGGATCTGGGGCTTGAGCGCCGCTCGCTGCAAAAGCGCTATTATTCCGGCGAGAGCGTCTTTTCCGTGCTGGACCACATCACGCGCGACCAGACGCAGGGCTGAGGACTCATTTCAGCCGCCGCTTCAGCCGCTCGCAAACCGTGCGCAGCACCTTGAGGCGGGCGAAGTTCTTGTCGTTGCCCTCGACCAGGGTCCACGGCGCGTTCGAGGTGCTGCACCGTTCGACCATCTCGTTGACGGCCATTTCGTACTGGTCCCATTTCGAGCGGTTGCGCCAGTCCTCGTCGGTCAGCTTCCAGCGCTTGTAGGCGGTCTCCTCGCGGCCCTTGAAGCGGCGGTACTGCTCGTCCTTCGAGATGTGGATCCAGAACTTGACCACCACCATGCCGTAGCGGGCCAACTGCTCCTCGAACTCGTTGATCTCGCCATAGGCGCGGCGCCATTCGGGCTCGACGGCGAAGCCCTCGACCCGCTCGACCAGCACGCGGCCGTACCAGCTGCGGTCGAACACGGTGAAGCGGCCGGCGCGCGGCAGATGGCGCCAGAAGCGCCACAGGTAATGCTGGGCGCGCTCCTCGTCGGTGGGGGCGGCCACCGGGATGACGCGGCAATCGCGGGCGTCCAGCGCCGAGGACAGGCGGCGGATCGCGCCCCCCTTGCCGGCGGCGTCCCAGCCTTCGAACACCAGCAGCGTCGACACGCCGCGCTGCCGCGCCTTGCGGTAAAGGGCGTTCAGCTCGGCCCGCCCCTCCATCATCTCGCGCCGATAGTCCTCGGGCGCGGTGAGCGTCAGGTCCAGCGCATCGAGCACCGTCAATTGGCGCGGCGTGCCGTTCTCGGCCACCGCGACGCGGGCGCGCCCGCCCTTGCCCTTGGGCTCGGCCTGGGCCGCCTTCTCCAGGGCGGCGCGGGTCTCGTGGACCGCCTTCAACTCGTCGTCGCGACGCCGATCGGCGGCGGCGCGCAATTCCAGGCTGACCTTGCGCTGGGCGGCCCTCACCACGAGATGCCGGCCGATCGCGTCGCGCAGGGTGGTCAGGACCTTCAGGCTGCGGAAGCGGGGGTCGACGCCCTCGACGATCACCCAGGGCGCGTGGCCGGTGCCGGTGCGCATGATGGTGCGCTCGGCGGCGCCGACGAACTGGTCGTAGCGGCGCCAGTTGCGCCAATCGGCCTTGCCGACCCGCCAATGTTCCAGCGGGTCCTTCTCCAGCGCCTTCAGGCGCTTCTTCTGGGCGTCCTTGCCCAGATGCATCCAGAATTTGATGATCAGCGCGCCGTCGTCGGCCAGCATCTTCTCGAAGGCGCGCACGCGATCGAGATGCTCGTCGAACTCGGCCGGGGTGGTGGCGCCCTCGACGTGATCGAGGATCGGCCGCGAATACCAGCACGACAGGAACAGCCCGATCATCCCCTTGGGCGGCAGGTCGCGCCAATAGCGCCAGTAATCGGGGCGCTCGCGCTCCTCGTCGGTGGGCGCGTCATAGGCGCGGGTGACGATCCAGCGCGGGTCCATCCACTCGTTGATCAGGTTGACCGATTCGCTCTTTCCGGCGCCGTCGACGCCCGCGAACACCACGATCACCGGGGAATCGGCGCCGCGCAGGGATTGCTGCACCTCCAGCATCTCGGTGCGCAAGGTCTGCGCGACGGCGTCGAAATCCTCCTTCGAGACTTTCTGCCCCAACTCGGCCGTACGAAACATGCCCTGCCCCCTCCAAACCGGATGGCCTCCCCTGGCGAACATCATGCGCCCGGGCGGGGCGTCGGCAAAGCCCGAACGCGCGCGACGCTTGCCCCAAGGGCGTGTCGGGGATAAGCATGGGTGCGAACGATGGTATGGGGCGCGAATGGAAGAGGGCCTGAGCCATAATCTGGTCAGCGGCCTGCTGGGGCAGACCGCCGAGGCCGTGGTGATCGGCGGGGCCGATGGCGGCGTCACCCATGTCAGCGCCGCCGCCGCCGCCCTGCTCGGCCACGAGCCCCGCGACATGCTGGGCCGCGCCATGCCGGCCTTGTGCGCGGCCCTGGCGCAGGACGGCGCGCTGTGGCAAGGCGTGCTGCCGGCCGCCGCCGGCCGCGAGGCGCGGGTCACCTTGCGCAAATCCTGGATCGCCGTCGACGGCGATCAGGTCGCGGTGATCGCCCGGCTCGAGCGCGAAACCGCCGCCGGAATCGACTTGCTGACCGGGCTGCCCGACGTGACCATCTTCCACGACCGGGTGCAGCAGGCCATCCTCAACGCCGGCCGCCTGAAAAAATCGGTGGCGGTGATGGTTCTGGGCGTCGACCGCCTGGCGATGGTCAACGAGGGCCTGGGCAGCGCGGCGGGCGACGCCGTCCTGGTCGAACTGGCCGAGCGCCTGCGCCGCTGCGTGCGGCAAAGCGACACCGTGACCCGGATGGACGGCGACCATTTCGGCATGGTGCTGTCGATCAGCGCCATCGACGACGGCGTGCTGGTCGCCGAAAAGATCTTCCACGCGATGGGCAAGCCCTTCGTGGTCGGCTCGCGCGAATTGACGGTCGGCGCCAGCGCCGGCATCGGCCTGTGGCCGACCGACGCCGACAGCCATCCCGAGGTGGTCAAGAAGGCGGAAAGCGCCCTGCGCTTCGCCAAGGCCAGTGGCCGCGGCCAATACCAGTTCTCGTCGAACGACATGAACACCCGCGCCCGCGCCCGGCTGGAACTGGAAAGCCGGATGCGCCGCGCCCTGACCCACAGCGAGTTCAGGGTCTTCTACCAGCCCAAGGTCGACGCCCAGTCGGGCGTGATCGTCGGCATGGAGGCGCTGGTCCGCTGGCAAGACCCCGAGCACGGCCTGATCTCGCCCGGCGACTTCATCCCGGTGGCCGAGGAAACCGGCCTGATCATCGAAATCGGCAGCTTCGTGCTGGCCGAGGCCTGCCGCCAGAACGCCGCCTGGGTCGCCGAGGGCCTGCCGCGCATGAAGCTGTCGGTCAACGTCTCGGCGCGGCAGTTCCGCTCGGCCGGACTGGTCGACGAGGTGTCGCGCGTGCTGGCCGAGACCCGCCTGCCGCCCGCCCAGCTTGAACTGGAAATCACCGAGTCGATGCTGATGGACGACATCGACCGCACGGTGGCCAAGATGCAGGCGCTGCGCGACCTGGGCTGCGGCCTGTCGATCGACGATTTCGGCACCGGCTACTCGTCGCTCAGCTATCTGGGCATGTTCCCGATCACCACGCTGAAGATCGACCGCGCCTTCGTGAAGGACGTCGAAAGCAACCCCAAGACCGCCGAGATCGCCCGCGCCATCATCGGCCTGTCGAAGGGCCTGGAACTCGACATCGTCGCCGAGGGCGCCGAAATCATCGAGCACGTCCAGTTCCTGCGCGACCACGGCTGCGCCCTGGTGCAGGGCTTCTATTTCAGCCGCCCGCTGCCCGCCCACGAGTTCGCCGATCTGGTGCGACGCGGGCCGATGAAGTAGGTTGGCCGGGACATGATCAAACTTCTCAAAGACGCCAGCTCGTGGAATGCCCGTGTCAAGCACGGGCATGACGGACTTTCTTGATCCGGCCATCTCCCGAGGTGCCTCGCGTCACCGCGCCTGCAACCAGTAGCGCAGCACCGCCGACACCGCGTGCGGCTGTTCGATCGGCGAGAGATGGCCCGAGTCCTCGATCAGCACGAAGGCGGCGCGCGGGATGCCGTCGGCGATCTCGCGCATCGTCTCGGGGGTGGTCAGGGTGTCCTGGCGACCGCAGACCACCAAGGTGGGCACCGCGATCTTGGGCAAATCCGGCCGGCTGTCGGGACGGTTCATGATCGCGGTCTGCTGGCGCGCGAAGCCTTCCGCGCCGACCGCCTCGGCCATTTCCAGGAACAGGCCGCCGCGCGCCGGGTCGGTTTGGTGCCCCGGCGCGACCATGGCCGGAAGCAAGGCCGGTGGAACCTCGGCGAAGCGGCCACCGCGGGCCAGACCGATCAGGGTCTTGCGGCGCTCGCTCTGCTCGGGCAGATCGGGGCGGGCGGTGGTGTCGAGCAGGGCCAGGCGCTCGACCCGCTCCGGCTGTTGGCGCAGGATCTCGAAGGCGAGATAGCCGCCCATCGACAGCCCGGCCAGGGCGAAGCGGGGTGGCGCCGCGCCGAGCACCCGCCGGGCCAGCGCCCCAAGCGACTCGTCTTGGGTCAGATCGGGCACCAGCGGATCGGCGATGTCGGCCAGCGCCTCGACCTGATGGCGCCACAGCCGCGCGTCGTTGAGCAGGCCGGGCAGCAGAACCAGCGGCGTCGCCATGGGGCGTCTCCTTATTTGACCAGCGGAAGCAGGCGCTTGAATTCGGGCGTTCCGGCCCGGTGCAGCCATTCGAACAGCACCATTTCGATGGTCACCGTCTCGATGCCGTTGTCGCGCATGCGGCGGAAGGCGGCGTCGGCGTTGGCCTGCTGGCGCGACGAGCAGGCGTCGGTGACCACGAACACCTCGTATCCCCGCTCCTTGAGGCCCAAAGCGCTTTGCAGCACGCAGACATGGGCCTCGATGCCGGCCATCACGATTTGGCGGCGCCCGGCGGCGGCGGCGATGCGCTCCATCACCGCGGGCTCGTGCGCGCACGAGAAGTGCAGCTTCTCGACCACCGCCTCGGGCGGCGCCAATTCGCGCAGATCGAACATCGTGGGGCCGATGCCCTTGGGATATTGCTCGCTGACCAGCAGGGGAACGGCCAGTTCGCGGGCCGCCGCCATCAGGCGCACGCAGCCTTGGATGACCATGCGCGGCTCGGCCATCACCGGGCACAGGCGCTCCTGCACATCGACGATCAGCAGGCTGGACGTCTCGGCTCTCATCAGCATGATTCACCTCCTTGGGCCACGAAACGGTAGCCGAAACCGGAGAATACGCCAAGGTGCGACGAAAAATGCCGCACCGCGATTGACTTGGCCGCGCGAGCAACTATTATGCCGCTGCCAATGTGTTGGTGCGCCACGCGCACTCCCTCCCGAAAGCCGGGTTTCGACCGTCCGCATGACATTCGCCGATCTGGGCTTGAGCCCCGAAGTTCTTAGAGCCGTGGAGGAGGTGGGATACACCGAGCCCACTCCCATCCAACA
>JADGAL010000221.1 GCA_015232025.1 Alphaproteobacteria bacterium | reverse complement strand
CCTGGTCGAGCACCGCGCCAGCGTCGAAGGCCCCGACACGCCCGTCCCCGACGATCTGCTGCGCCTGTCGATCGGCCTGGAAAGCCCCGAGGACTTGCTGGCCGACCTCGATCAGGCGCTCTCTTCCTCGGGAGGATGAGCAGGCCGGGTGACGATCCAAGCCGCCACCACCGCCATGAACCCGCCGGCCAGGGTGGGCAGCCGCCAGTCCTCGGCCACGAACAGCACCAGCACGGCCAAGCTGATCCCCATCCCCGACAGCGCGGCGATCTTGGCGCGCCGCGGAACGACCCCGTGGCGGCGCCACGCCCGCACCGACGGGCCATAGCGCGGATGGAACCACAGCCAGTCGTGAAAGCGCCGCGAGCTGCGTGAGAACGCCCAGGCGGCGCCGATCAGGAACGGCGTGGTGGGCAGCACCGGCACCACGGCCCCGACCACCCCCAGCCCGACGCACAGCCAGCCCAGGGCGAGCAGCGCCAATCGCGCCGGACCCGTCGGCATGTCATCGTCACCGGGCGTGGTCTCGACCATGCCGAGATGATGCGCGCGGCGGCAGATGGTTTCAACAACGCCGTCGAGGGCTGGGCGGCTTATATGGTGAAGGTGAGAGCGCTTCCATCCACGGCTACCAAACTTCAATGTCCATAAAGAGAAGGTTTTGCCCCAGATATCTGTATCTGATACGCATCCCCGGCAGTTGCGCGGTCGAATCCTTATCTGACACATACACGCCATCAAGACGCGGCGCCACTTGACCGCGTTGGCCTGGATCGGAGGCGATCACGGCTCTGGCTCGTCCGTACACGTCTTGGAAACGATGGAACCGGGCGCCCGCCGCCTTGCAGCGACTTTCGAACCGGCTGGTTACTTTCAGAAAATAGCCGCCGTATTCACCTTTATGGATCGGATACATTCAGCCGGCCATCCAAGCGTCCAATTCCGCTTTGGTCTCGGCATCGACAGGTTGTTGAGCCCAGGCCCAGTCTTCGGCCGAAGGCGGCGCCCTTAGGCCATCGAACACGCAGTCCGCAGGCATGACCCCATTCTCGGGCGTCCGCTCCCAAAGGTCGTCATGAGTCAACTCGCTGATGGAAGAGGCGGTATGACTGTTGCACACGGTACCGATGATCTGTTCAAGGAGGCTGATCTCGATCGCCTTCAATCGGGTAAGATCCGGTTCGACGAGCGCGAAAAACTGACGTTGATTGAAGCCTGCCAGCGAACCCGGCTTTTCAACCAGTCGGCCTTCCTTCTCAAGTGCCTTGATTGCCTTGTCGACGTGAGACCCCCAGGGGCCTCGGGGCTTCTTGATGAAGGTCTCACCGCAGGCTGTCGTTCCGGCGCGGTACATTAGCGCCAGATCGGTGAACCAAAGTATCTTGTGCAGTTTCACGGCGCCAAGGTCGAACGGACGCTCCACGCGGCTGACCACGTAGAGGATAATGTCCTTCAACTTTTCTCTTTCGAGCTTAGGCTTTTGCATTTGAAAAGGATATCAGATGATGCCGCCCCGCGCCACCTTGGAGGCGTCTCGGAGGGCGCGAAGGCGCAAATCGAAGCAGCCCGTTCAGCGCCCTCCCTCCCCCCGCCGGATGCGCCACACCACCCCGGTGCCGGGCTTGACCACGCCGTTCTCGATCAGGCCGGAATCGACCAAATGCAGCGCGGTGCCCGACGGATCGAAGCGCACCGCGATCGGGCGTTCGAGGCCGCCCATCGGCGCGCGGTTGACGGCGAAATCGCGCGTCTCGCCGGTCGAGGGATCGATCGCCAGCAGCCGGCCGCGGCCGGGCCACGCGGCGTCGGGATCGTGATCGGCGACGAAGGCCAGCCCCGGCGCGCCGAAAGCCGTGGCGCGTGAGAAGTCCAGCCCGGAACTGCCGGCCGACAGCACCGCCAGCGGCATCGGCGGGCGGTTGGGGTGGTCCGACAGCACCGGCTCGGCCACCGGGCGGCCGGCCACCCAGTCGGGCCAGCCGTACCAGGCGCCCCAGGTGATCGCCCACAACATGGTTCCGCCCTCGGGCACCGGCCGCGCGCCGCGCGGCTGGAAGCCCTGATCGCTGACATGCAGGCGGCCATTCGGCGCGAAGGCCATGCCGACCGGATTGCGCAAACCCCAGGCGACCAGCTCGACGGGACCGCCGCCCGGCGGGACGCGCAGCACGGCGCCGCTGCACGGCACTTGGCCGAACACCACCTCGCCCTCGGCGGTCGGCTTGCCATAGGGGGAGAAGGCGCCGGTGCGGGGATCGGCGGCGGGATAATTGCGGCCTTCGAGGATCAGGTCGTGACAGGGCACGTCATGGCCGCCCGAGGCCCCCGCCACCCCGGCATTGGTCACCGTGCCCTGACCGAAATAGACCCAGCCGTCCGGCCCGATCGCCGGCCCCGAGGTGCCGTGCTCGCCGCTGGGCAGGCGATCGGCCAGCGCCGTCACCGAGCCGTCCGAGGTGATGCGCAGCAAGGCGCCCCGCGCCTCGGCGACGTAGAAGCTGCCGCGCCAGTGGTCGAGGCCGGTCCACACGCCCGAGCCGGCGGCGACCGGGATGGTGGCGCCGCCATCGATGCGCACCAGGCGCGAGCCGCGGTCACCCTGCTCGACGACGTGCAGCCGGCCGGCCTCGTCGAAGGCCACCGCGTCGGGCCGATCAAGGCCGCTGGCCGCCACCTCGACCACCCAGCCTTGAGGCACCGCGACCGCCTCGGGACGCACCATGCGGGCCGGGGCGGCCGGCTGGGGCGGCGGGCGTTCGAGGACCAACGAGCCCGGCGGGGTGGCCAGCGGCTCGACCGAGCGGCCGGGAATCGCGCAGCCGCACAGTCCGGCCGTCAAGGCCAGCAAGGCCAGCAAGGCCAGTTTGTTCATTTGGAATCTCCGGGTCGAAGGGTCCCCGTCGGCATGTGGCGCGGCGCGGACCCCGGCTCAACCCGGACATCGGTCAGCGGGGGCCCGTCTCCAGCACCACCTCGCGGATGGCCCAATCGCCGGCCCCGTTGACGATCGTCAGGCCCGCGAAATCCTGGACCAGACCACGGTCCAGGGTGGTGAACACGACGCGCCCGTCGATCGACACCGCCATCTTGCCCTCGCCGTCGCGGGTCCAGGCGATGTCGTGCGCGGCGCCGTCCGCCAGTCCCGTCGCGCCGGCATGCTGCTCGATCACCGCCGAGCCGCCCGGCCGCATCCGCAGCACCTCGATTCCCTGGTCGGGGACCAGCGCGAGGCGGTAGCCGCTGGCCCGGTCGGCGCCCTGATAGGGGCCGATCTCCAGACGGCCGCTGGGCGACAGGGCCGCCAGCCGCAGGCGCAACGCGAAGGGGTTGGGGAAGGGTTGCGGCGTATAGATCTCGCCGATCCCGCCGCGCGCCGCCGCCGTGGCCTGCTGCTGCTGTTGTTGCTGCTGCCGACCGTCGCCCAACTGGCGGCGCAGAAGCTCGCCGACCACTTGGCCGAACACCTCGCCGGGCGCGCCTTGCTGGCCTTGGCCCTGGCCCTGGCCCTGGGGAAGCTGGGCGGTCTGGCGGCCCGGCTCGACCACGGTGCGCAGGCCGAGTTGGCGATCGACCCAGAAGTCGCCCGACGCCACCACCCAGGCCGGGTTGCGCGTGAAGTCGCCGTCCTGGAAGGTTTCCTGCAGCACGGCGGCGCGCCACGGCCAGGAATGGCTTTGCGCCAGTTGGGTCAGTTGTTCAAGGAAGCGCGGATCGGCCGAGCGGTTGCGCCGGGCCTCCTCGATCAGCGCCTGGAGTTGGTCGGCCATTTGGCTGACCGCCTGGTCGCCACGCTGCTGCGCGGCGGCCGGCGTCACGGCCAGGACCAGCGCCAGCGCGGCCCCGGCCATCATCGACGTCTTGGGCATGGAAGTCGCCTCGCTCTCGTCACATGCGACTGACTTGGGCGCGCGGGTGGGCGCCCGCCACCGGCCCATTGGTCAGGACGGCTCCTCGCGACCGGCCAGGGCGGTGCGGATCTCCTCGACCAGGGCCGAGGCCTCCTCGCCGCCCTCGCCCTCGGCGTCGGCCAGCAGGCCGGCCGAGTCGCTCAGCAACTCGTCGACGTCCTCGGGCGTGAGCACTTCGCGGTCGATCAAGACCGCCAGCAGGTTTTCACAGATGGTCAGCGCGGCGGCCGCCGTCGCGCCTTGGTTGACCTTGCCGTTCATCCGGCCCTCCGTGGTGATGAGACAATCCTGCCAATTGGCCACCAACCCGGCGGCCCGCAAGGGTCACCGCCGGCCGGCCCACCAGATGCCGGAGAAGATCAACAAAAGGCCCGCCGCATGGAACCACCGGAACTCCTCGCCCAGCAGCACGGTGGCCAGCCCGGCGGCGAAGACCGGCACCAGATAGGTGTATTGGCTGGTCAACCCCGCCCCCAGCACCGCGACGCCCCGATTCCAGAAGTAATAGGCGAGCAGCGACGGAAAGGTCGCGACATAGCCCAGCACCGCCAGACTGCGCGGCGTCACGGCGAAGCCCGGCCCGGTGGCCAGCTCGTAAAGATAGAACGGCGTGATGAACACCAGCCCGATGGCGATCAACGCGGTGAGCAAGGCGATCGGGTCCATGCCCGGCGGATGGCGGCGCAGCAGCACCGAATAGACCGCCCAGCACACCGTCGCCGCCAGCATCCACAGATCGCCCGGCCGCCCCTCCAGCGCCAGCAGCCCGGCCGGGTCGCCCTGGGCGATGACCAGCACCACGCCGCCCAGCGACACCGCCATGCCGGCCGTCTGACGCCACGAACCGCGCTCGCCCAGCCACAGCCAGGACAGCAGCATGGTGACCACCGGAAGCGAGGTGCCGACCAGCGTGGCGTTGATCGCCGTGGTGGTCTGCACCGCCACGTAGAGGAAGCTGTTATAGGCGCTGACGCTGGTCACCGCCAAGGCGACCAGCAGCGGCCAGCGCCGCCGCACGATGCCCATCTCGGGCAACAGGCGCGGCAGCCCGAACGGCAACAAGATGGCGAGCCCCAGCGACCAGCGCCAGAAACTAAGCGCGATCGGCGGAATCTCGCCCACCACCGCCCGCCCAACGATGGCGTTGCCCGCCCAGAACAGGGGCGGCAAGATCATCAGGAAATAGGGCGAGCGCAACAGCGCGAGCAAGCGGAGCATGCGCGACGCTAACGCATGCCCGGCCGTCTGCAAAGAGGCGGGCGCCGGAAGCGCGCCATCCTTGATTCCTATGGACGCGCACCGCGCTCATCCAAAGAGTCGGCCCTTCAAGCAACACCACCCAGATGTCGGGACGGCCGTAGAGGCTGCACCGGCTTACCGGACGAGCTATTCCGGGTCGGGAGATTGCCCCGAACAGAAAGCGATGTCTTACAAGGTTACAAGGAACCTATGAAGAGCAAAAAATTATGCATTGCTATTGATAGTGCATAGAAAACTACTGTTGCTATAACGGAAATAATTGCCGGCGTTGTGAACGTCGGCACAGAAATGAATGAACGCCGCAACATAATTTTTTCATCAACAAGCGACCTATGAATAATAATAACAGGACGCCTTAGCGAAGCTGACGCAAATCGACCTACAGATAGAAATAGTAATACTAAGAGATGTATAGCTGTTGGCACCAGCGTCGTTATACAAATAAGACGGACGGCACTTTGATTCACAAAACTACTAAGATCATCACCACCTCGCACGAATATAATGTATACGGTATCTGTTATACCGCTAATAATATTTGGCGGGAATGACGCCCTATCAGGCATAGTTAGCGCAAAAATGAATCCCACACCCAACGCAACAAACTGCAACAATATAGCAGAGCCAAATAAGATAAATATTGCAAGCCCAATATCAATAGAGCAATGCACAATGTATTGCTCCCGATAAGCAAGGCGCCATAGAAGAATCC
>JADGAL010000220.1 GCA_015232025.1 Alphaproteobacteria bacterium | reverse complement strand
TCCGCCGTCAAGAGGGGGAAACCGGCATGAGCAATATGCCGTTCCGCCTGGTGCTCCAGTTCAGCCTTTGGCGGATTCGCATCCGCTTGGTGGTAACTCGGGCCTAGGAGCGGCCGGCGTCGGGTCTGAACCCCCCGGCGCCGGTCACCTCCCGAATATAGCGTGTTTTTCCGCCGGAGCAAATCCCCCGCCGCCACGCCGCTTTCGGTTGCGCCGGGAAGGTGCCTAAGATGAAGACGGCGGGCCGGAATTACCCGGTCCGCCGTCAAGAGGGGGAAACCGGCATGAGCAATATGCCGTTCCGCCTGGTGCTCCAGTTCAGCCTTTGGCGGGTTCGCATCCGCTTGGTGGTAACTCGGGCCTAGGAGCGGCCGACGTCGGGCCACAACACCCGGCGCCGGTCACCTCCCGAATATAGCGTGTTTTTCCGCCGGAGCAAATCCCCCGCCGCCACGCCGCGTTCGGTTGCGTCGGGAAGGTGCCTAAGATGAAGACGGCGGGCCGGAATTACCCGGTCCGCCGTCAAGAGGGGGAAACCGGCATGAGCAATATGCCGTTCCGCCTGGTGCTCCAGTTCAGCCTTTGGCGGGTTCGCATCCGCTTGGTGGTAACTCGGGCCTAGGAGCGGCCGACGTCGGGCCATCACACCCGGCGCCGGTCACCTCCCGAATATAACGTTTTTTTCGTCGGAGCAAATCCCCCCGCCGCGCCTATTCGCACCAGGGTTGCCGATGCCCGCCATGATAAGGGCGCGCATGGCCGGCGCGGATCAGGGCGGTCGCGACGTCCTCGCCCTTCGGCGTCTCGACGCGGGCGACCACGCGGCCCGCGTATTTGCCCCACACCACCTCGCGCAGGACCAGCCGGCCGTCGGGCAGCAGTCGTTCCAAGAACGCGCGGGCCGCTTCGGCGCGTCGGCGCTCGTCGTCGCAGCGGCCCTTCAACTCGGGCGTGTCGATGCCTTCCAGGCGGACCAGGGTTTCAATCTCCAGACCCAGCCACACCTTGGCCTTGACCCGCACGGTATCGCCGTCGGTGACGCTCAACACCTGCCCGAAGATCGGTCCCGGCAAGGTGTCGGCGCCAACCGCCGGCAAGGCGACGACGGCCAGGATCAGGAGCGGTGCGAACCGTGTTTTGTTCAACGGAACATCCACTAGGACGGGAGGGACGCGACATGCGCGCCCTTATGGTTGGCCGAAGCCAACACGATAAACCTATCATGGCGGATTTACGGAACACAACAAGAACCTTCGCCCCTAGGGCAAAGGGCGGGTCGCGATCAGCGCCCCTGCCAAGCGATGTGCCACACGGTCTGGCCGGCGTCGTCGGCGACCAGCAGCGCGCCATCCTTGGCGAAGGCCAGTCCCACGGGCCGCCCCCAGACGCGGGCGCGATCGTCGCCGCGCAGCCAAAAGCCCCCGGCGAACACGGTGTAGTCGCCTTCCGGCCGGCCGTCGCGGAAGGGCACCCGCACCACGGCGTAGCCGACCGGCTCGCGGCTGTTCCAAGATCCGTGCAGGGCGACGAAGGCGTCGTCGCGCATCTCCTCGGGGAAGGCGCTGTGCGCGGCGAAGGCTAGGCCCAGCGGCGCCGAATGGGCGCGGAACAGCAGGTCGGGCATCTTGCTGGCGGCCACCAGATCGGGCCGGCGGTCGCCGAAGCCGGGCTGCGGCCGGCCAAGCCAAGCGTAGGGCCAGCCGTAGAAATCCCCTTCCGACAGCCGGGTCAGGTAGTCCGGCACCAACGAATCGCCCATGTTGTCGCGCTCGTTGACCACGGTCCACAACTCGGCCCCGCCCGGCCGAAAGGCGATGCCGACCGGATTGCGCAGGCCGGCGGCGAAGGTGCGCTGGGCGCTTCCATCGATGCGGAATTCCTGCACGGTGGCGCGCGGCTCGGGCTCCTCGCGCAGATTGCCGCGCGACCCGATCGCCACATAGAAGCGGTCCCCATCGGGATGGATGGCCAGATTGCGCGTCCAGTGGCCGCTCCGATCGCCCAGCGCGCCGGGCCGGGTGACGGCGATTCGCGCCGATTGCCGCGTCTGGCCGGGTTGGCGCGGCAGCCGCCAGACGTGATCGAGGTCGACCACCCACAGCGCGTCGCCATGCACGGCCAAGCCGTGCGGCATGCGGAAATCCTCGGCGAACACCGCGCGGACCTCGGCGCGGCCATCGCCATCGGCGTCGCGCAGCAGGGTCACCCGGCCGGGGCGCGACTCGGCCAGGAAGACGTCGCCATCCGGCGCCACCGCCAGCCAGCGGGCGTGCTCCAACCCCTCCGCGAACAGGGTGACGCGGAAGCCCTCGGGCACCTGGGGCGCCACGCCCTCGGGACGGGGCACCACTTGGGGCGGATTGCTGGCGCCCCGACCCTCGCCGGGCTCGGGCAGCGTGGCGGGATCGACGTGGAACCGCTCACCCGGCGACGGCCCCCGCGCCGCCGCCGCGCAGACGGAAAGGATCAGCAGGCAGGCGGCGGCGAGGATTGGGCGCATTCAGACCGTCGTGTCGACCCTCTGCTCGCCTTCGCCGGGCTGGCCCTTGGGGCCGCCCCGCGACACCGCCACCATGGCGGCGCGCAACAGCCGGTCGTGAATAGTGTAGCCCTCGGCCATCACCATGACGACCGTGCCGGACGGCTTGGAGGGGTCCTCGACCTCCATCATGGCCTGGTGGAGGTTGGGATCGAATCTCTCGCCCAGCGCCTCGATCCGGCGGATGTTCTGCTTCTCGAAGGCGGCCTGCAACTCGCGCTCGGTCATCTCGACGCCGACCGCCAGTCCCTTGATCAGCTCGTTGGCCTCGCGCTCCTCGGCCGGCACGGCGGTCAAGGCGCGGCGCAGATTGTCCGACACGCCCAGCATGTCGCGGGCGAAGGCGGCCACCGCGTAGCGGCCGCGGTCCTCGGCCTGCTGCTCCAGGCGGCGGCGGGTGTTTTCGGTCTCGGCCAGGGCGCGCAGAAGCTGGTCCTTGAGCTTCGCCGCCTCGGCTTCGAGCTGGGCGACCCGCTCGGCCGCCATGTCGGGGGCGGGGGCGGGCGTCTGTTCGGTGGCCGGCTGGGGGGCGGCGTCGGCGGCTTGGTCCTGCATCTGGTCCTTCTCTTCGTTCATCATCGATTATCCGATCAGGCGCCCGATCATCCGCGCCGTGTAGTCGACCAGCGGAATGATGCGGGCATAGTTGAGACGGGTCGGGCCGATCACGCCGATCGCGCCGACGATGCGCTCGCGGCTGTCGTGATAGGGGGCGACGATCATCGAGCAGCCGGTCACTCCGAACAGTTCGCTGTCGGCGCCGATGAAGATCTGCACGCCGTCGGCCCGGTTGGTGAGGTCCAGCAGGCGGACCAGCATCTCCTTGGTTTCCAGCGCGTCGAACAGGGTGCGGATGCGTTCGATGTCGCCCAGCGCCGTGACGTCGTCCAGCAGATGCGACTGGCCGCGCACGATCAGCGAACCGCCCTTGGCGCCACCGGCCCAGGTCGCCAGCCCGGCCTCGACCACGCGGGTGGCCAGTTCGTCAAGCTGCGAGCGGTTCTGCTCAAGCTCCTCGAGCACCCGGGCGCGGGTCTCGTCCAGGGTGCGGCCGCCCAGGCGCTGGGTCAGGTAGTTGGTCGCCTCGGTCAGGGCCGAGGGGGGAAGGCCGGGCGGCACCTCGATGACGCGATTCTCGACGACGCCGTCCTCGGTGACGATCACCACCAGGGCGCGGCCGGGGCCAAGATGCACGAACTCGACATGCTTCAGCGCCCGCTGGGTCTTGGGCGCCAGCACCAGCCCGGCGCAGCGCGCCAAGCCCGACAGGGCCGAGACCGCCTCCTCCAGCGCCTGTTCGACGCTTTTGCCGGCGGTGCGGCAGCGTTGCTCGATGCGGTCGCGTTCGTCGGCGGGCAGCTTGCCCAGTTCCAGCAGGCCGTTGACGAACAAACGCATGCCGGCCTCGGTGGGCAGGCGGCCGGCCGAGGTGTGGGGCGAGAACAGCAGCCCGGCCTCCTCCAGATCGGCCATCACGTTGCGGATGGTGGCGGGCGACAGCGACACGGTCAGCCGTCGCGACAGGGTGCGCGAGCCGATCGGCTCGCCCGTCTCCACATAGGCTTCGACCACTTGCCGGAAAATCTCGCGCGAGCGTTCGTTCATCTCGCTGAGACCCGGACCCTTGCCGCGCATCATCCCCTTGAATTTCCGCTGTTCCGAAGGTCGGATGAATTTAGTGACCGGCCACCCACCCGTCAATGCGCGGGGCTGGACGGGTGACGCGGCCCGGTTTAGGGTCCCACCCGCGAAAAACCAAGAAAGGAATTCCGATGAGACCGTCCGGCCGCGCCTTCGATCAGCTTCGCTCCATCGAGCTGATCACCGGCTTCTCGAAATACGCCGAGGGTTCGTGCCTGGCGAAATTCGGCGACACGCACGTCCTGTGCTGCGCCACGGTCGAGGAGAAGGTGCCCTCGTTCCTGCGCAACACCGGCAAGGGCTGGGTCACCGCCGAATACGGCATGCTGCCCCGCTCGACCCACAGCCGCACCGACCGCGAGGCCGCCAAGGGCCGTCAAAGCGGTCGCACGCAGGAAATCCAGCGCCTGATCGGCCGCTCGCTGCGCTCGGTCACCCATCTGACGCAGATGGGCGAGATGCAAGTCAAGGTCGATTGCGACGTGTTGCAGGCCGATGGCGGCACCCGCACCGCCGCGATCACCGGCGCCTGGGTGGCGCTGCGCATGGCCTTCCAGCGCATGGTCGAGCGCGGCGTGCTCAAGACCATTCCCCTGTCCGGCCAGGTCGCGGCGGTGTCGTGCGGCCTTTATTCCGGCGCGGCGGTGCTCGATCTCGACTATCCCGAGGATTCGAACTGCCAGGCCGACAGCAATTTCGTGCTGACCGGCGAGGGCCAGATCGTCGAAATCCAGGGCACCGCCGAGGACAAGCCGTTCTCGACCGATCAATTCCTGGAATTGCTGCGCCTCGCCCAGAAGGGCGTGTCCGAACTGGCCGCCTTGCAGCGCGCCGCGCTGGGCATCGAATGATGCCGGCGAGCGGTCGAACCGACCGATCGTCGGAAGCCGCCATTGCGGCGGCGGCCAAGGGCGCCGGGGCGCCCGCCCGGCGAGGGGCCAATGAGGCGAGCCAAATTTTCTTTGGCTCGCCGGTATGACGACGCGCTGGGCGGGGGAAAGGTTGGTGATCGCCAGCCACAACGCCGGCAAGGTGCGCGAGATCGGCGACCTTCTCGCCCCGTTTGGCGTCGAGGTCGTCTCGGCCGCGGCGCTTGGTCTGGCCGAGCCGGACGAGACCGGGCTGACCTTCGCCGACAACGCGCGGCTGAAGGCGCACGCCGCCGCCACCGCCTCGGGACTGCCCGCGCTGGCCGACGATTCGGGGCTGGCGGTCAACGCGCTGGGCGGCCGGCCGGGCATCCACTCGGCGCGCGTCGCGGGACCGGAACGCGACTTCGCCATGGCGATGCGGACGATCGAGGACGAATTGGCCGGCCAGTCCGACCGCTCGGCCCGCTTCGTCTGCGCGCTGACCCTGGCCTGGCCCGATGGGCGCGAGGTCACCGTCGAGGGCCTCGTCGAGGGCGATCTGGTGTGGCCGCCACGCGGAACCCGCGGCTTCGGTTACGACCCGGTGTTCGTGGCCAAGGGCGATTCGCGGACCTTCGCCGAGATCGATCCGGCCGAGAAGCACGCCATCAGCCACCGCGCCGACGCCTTCAAGAAGCTGGTGGCGGCCTGCTTCGCTTGACCTCGCGGCGGGCCGGGGCCACCTTGCGCCGATGAGCGCCTTCGGTCTTTACGTCCACTGGCCCTTCTGCGTGTCGAAGTGCCCCTATTGCGACTTCAACAGCCATGTCGCGGCGGCAATCGACCAGCCGCGCTGG
>JADGAL010000021.1 GCA_015232025.1 Alphaproteobacteria bacterium | reverse complement strand
CGCCGCGCCGACGCGCGCCAGCGGCATCGTGGCGTCGATCATCGGCCCGCACGAATATGATCTGCCGGTCGATTTCCAGCCGTTCAACGTGGTCGTGCAGTACGTCCAGTGGAACGACGATTCGCGCTATCTCGATTCGCATGGGGACAAGGTGGCCGGGCCGGGCACCCAAACCCTGGTGGGCGTCACCAAATACGCCCGCTTCTTCACCTGGGACGCCCTGCCGAAGGTGGGGATGGCGATGGTCGCCTTCCTACCGGAAATCCGCATGTGGGGAAGCGGCATCGGCGTCGCGGGCCTGGGCGATCCGGTGATCGGCCCCAGCGCCTGGGTGAAACCCACGCCCAACACCACCATCGGGCTGGCCACCGCCGTCTCGATCCCGATCGGCGACGTCTCGAACGAGCACTGGGCCAACCTGACCGGCCTGTTCTTCGACGCGCGATTTGGCGATTTCGGCCTGACCGGAGAGGCCGGCGGCGTGTTCCGGGGCGATCAGTCCGCCGGCCTTCCCGCCCGCACCGAGCGGGGAACCAGCTGGCACCTCAATCTGCGCCTGAGCCATCGCCTCACCCCGGCGATCGAGCCGTACCTCGCCGCCGACGCCCAGGCCACCGAAACCGACCGACGCGCCGGCATCGGACTGGGCAACGACAGCGGCGAGGTGACCATGGGCGCCGGCCTGATGTGGACCCTGACCCCCGCCGCCCACGTCTCGCTACGCTGGGATCAAACCGTGGCCGGCCACGACGCCATCCGCACCGACGGCGCCACCGCGCGGCTCGCCGTCTCGTGGTGATGAACTCTCACTCCCACTCGATCGTCCCCGGCGGCTTGCTGGTGATGTCGAAGGTCACCCGGTTGATGCCCTTGACCTCGTTGATGATGCGGCAACTATTGTGGAAAACGGCTGAAAACTGGCGTTTTTCCTGGGTTGAAGAGACAGGAAGCGACCAGAAGAGACGGGATAGGACACACAGAATCACACACAGCCCTCCCGCCGACTCTGCCCCAGCACCACGTCGGTGTCCACCATTTCAGCCCTTTGAAGTCGCCCCCCCAACTGGGGACAAAGCCAACTTTCTGAATGTGGCAAGAACCTCGGCAGCGGCTTCGTCGATGCCCGTCCCCCAACAGGCTGCCAGCGTTTCACAAGCGACTGCGACTTCGCCGGGACCAAGTGCCCTGCCTTTGACGGCAGCGAAGGGGCCGTCCGTCTCAGTCAGTACGCGGTCCTGCGGCATGGCAGCAATCAGGTCGCGGCCGCGTTTGCCTGCCGCCATAGCAGGGCCAACCGAGAACCAGCATCCCATGGAGACTGCTCGGTGGAGTTCCGCCTTGGTGCCGGAGAACCAGTGCAGCACCGGAACACCGGCATCCGGGTGTCGGGCCAGGGCATCCAGGACGGCCGTAGTGGCGCGACGGCTGTGGATGGAAAGGATGCGCCCACCCGCCTGGGCTGAAGCCGAGAGGATGTGGTCAACGACGCGGACCTGTTCCCGCCAATAGGGCTTGCATTCCGGGCTGCCGTCCAGCCCGATCTCGCCGACGTAACGGGTCTCGGGCAGCAACGCGTCGAACAGCGCCAACTCACCGACACGCTCGTGGGCGATCTGCGGGTGCAGGCCCAGGGCCGTCCGGATGCGGCTATACCCCTTGGCGAGCGCAACTGTTCCATGCCACGCCTTGGGGGTCGTAGTCACGGACAGGACGTAGGTTTCCGCCTCCGCGCAGCAGCGTGCTATGGCGACGGGGTCAGGATAGAGGTCGAGGTGACAGTGGAGATCGACGGCAGGGATGCGCACGGTATCAGGCCAAGACTGGTCAAATAATCCTTAACCTCTGACATGCCACGGTGGGCCACGTCCAGCAGTGCTTGCCTCATGTTCGTGTCCCTGGGCAGCGGTCCGGTACGTCCCACCCAGCGGGCGATATCGGTGGTCGCCAGTCGACTGGCGGCAAGAGCCAACGCCATCAGGTCGTCGGCATCCTCCTTTCGGGGCAGGACTGCAGCGAGATTCTGGTTGTCGGGCTCGTAGGGCGTCAGGTCCCGCATTCCGGCGGCATGGAACGAAGCGCGACGGATAATGCAGGGGACGCATTTCCCACATTGCCTACCTGTCCGCTTCCACTTGCCGCATGAGACGGTTTTAGCCGCGATCTGCGCCAAGGTCGCTTGGTCGGCGCACTTCTGTAGCATCTCGCCTTTCGTTCTCAGGTCGTACGGGGTGGTAGTAATCTTGACTGGCAGACCGACTTCATCGAGTAGCCGTCGCATCAACCCGAGGAAGTGCGGGTGCGTGGTGCGAGTGCTCAAGGCGCCGATGCGCCGCGCGGTCAGTGGCGGATTGAGCGCGATGAGGCCGTTCTCTGGCAGGATGAGCTCCGCAGGTTCCGGTACAAAGCCCCGTTGGGCGAGCGTAGCCGCGACCAGCGTGCCGTAAGCGAGAAAATTGAAACTGCGCGTCCGCATTTGAACGTCGTTGGTATAGCCGAGGTTTGAGGTCGGATGCGCGTTAGCCGCGAAGCGAGAAACATCGACAGGTAGTTGGCCCCAAACCCTTTCCTGCATTCCAGCGTCTCCGCGGTAGGAGTGGCTGACCAGGATCGGCCTGCGTCCCGCGGACAACAGGTCAAGGACGCCAATCGCGCTGTCTAGGCCGCCGGAGAACAAGCAGGCGCCATCGTGGCCATCGAGCTTGATGCGGGCACCGCGACGCATCGGAGACGGTCGACAAGGTCCGTTGGATAGAAACTCCAGCGTCCACATGTCGGCGCTCAGGAAGCGGAGTGCTTCCTCAAGAAGCGGTCGGATCGGCTGCCAGGGAGCCGGGTTCTCAAGGGGGATGCGCAGACGGAGATCACGGGTCCAACCGTCAGCAGCCTCGGTCTGGCCCTCAGCGGTCTCGCGGCTGACGAATGTGTCGGCGGCAGTCACCGCCATGGCAATGGTCAGAAAGTCGTGGGCGCACTCGGGAACGCCAACACCGAGGCGCCTGACGGCCGTGTGGACAGGTCCGCCGATGGAACCACATCCTTGACCAGGTGGCCCGGCCCCGTACATGAGAACCGGGATGACGCCGGGGGCTGCCTGGGGGAGCCGCGAGGCTTCGTGATGGAAGATAAGCTCGGTCACGACTCGTACCCCTCCCATTCGGCCCAAATGTCTCTGATCGCGCGCATCTGAACATCTCGGACCATCCGGCCGTTCAGCGTGCGGATGTTCCCGGTCAGAAGTGGTGCCATGTGCTTGTCGGCAGCGGAACAGACGAGTGCGCGCATCGCTTGCTCTGCCCGATCCGCCTGCCCGGGGTCCTGGGCCTTCGCGAAAGCGTCGCGAGAGTCGAGAATGATCTGCTCGAAGATGGATTCGCAAAGGTAGGCGACCATCATGTCTGCAATGACATCGTCTGTGATGTTGTTGAAGTCGAACTCCTCCTGGCCCACCAGCGCCTCTGACAAAGCGTCATTCAGCGCGACCCTTATGCGTTCTGCGTCACCGTTCACAGGAACGAGCGCCTGGACGAGCATTCCGATGGCGACATCGGTTGGGAGTCCGTTGATCGTGCCAAGGTCGATGCCGGGAAGACCAGTATGCTGGCCGTCTCGAAGCGCCGCCATCGCGTCGAACAGAGCGCCGCCAACGTTGGCCACGGCGCCGAACCGCCGCGGTCCAATGGTCCCGCCGCCGGTGGCCCCGCGCGCATACTTGCCAAGCGCTGAGCGCAGTTTGGCTTGGTCGCTGCCCCCGCCAGATACGAACTGGCCCAATTGTGTGCGGAACCCTCGGAATCGCTGTTCTTCCGGCTGCGGTTGCGGTGTATCCGGGTCGCTGTCGGCCCAAGGCGGTATCAAGGGTGATTTGCTGCCTGGTCCGCGGCTCGACGACGACGTACCCATCAGCTTGTCTCCTCGTTCTTGAACCATGGCTCGTTCCGGACCAGGGTGCTAAGCCATGGCGGCAGCCTTTTCGAGTTGGCGCGGCGGATGAAAGCCGCGAGTTCGGGTGCCGTTCCGCTCGCCAGCTTGACCAGGATGAGGGCACCATTGATTCCTGTAGGCGGCTGGCTCCAGTCGCCGTGAGCGCGCATGTTCTCGAGCAATGCCTTCATGACGGCTGGGCGCTCACTGTCGGGGATGGCGTTGGCGGCGGCTGTCGCTGATGGCGATGCCGTTTTGGTGGCGCGGAGCAGTACCCGCAGCCCATTGGCGGCGGCTTCCGACAGGCCGCCCTTCAGGCTACGCAGCGGCATGGTCTCGCGGCTGAGGTAGACGAGTGGGCGCAAATTGACGCCGGTCAGTGGCGGGTCTAGCGACAGCCACTCACGTACAAACGCCGCCTTGGCTTTCCACTCTTTGGGGCAACCAGCTTCGAACGCTGGATCGTCATCGAGATGCTGAGCCAGTTCCGCAACAATTCCCGGCTTGCCGTCGGAGGAAGCGTTAATTTCCCGGTACAGGTAAGTCACCGAGGCAGCGTCGGTGCAGCGCTCGAACAGTGCCAGCTTGGCGATGAGCGCCTCGTCTACCGGCATCGAACGGCGCTTGGCTATCTTCGCGCGCATGCGCACGACGTTCAGCATGCGCTTCACGATGCGGGGATTGCCGCGGACTTGGTCGGCGTTCACCAGCATCGGCGCCATGCGGTCGGCGATGCCGAAGGCTAGAGCCAGGTCGGTCGACATTGGGCCAAGCTCTCCGAGCGCAGCCTCAGTGCTGATTGGTTCCTCTTCCCACGCCTTTCGCAGGTTGTCTTCTAGCCGGGCTCGCAAGGCCTCCAGCTTCTCGGGCTGCACGCAGGGGTCAGCGGAGGCGAACAACAAGAAGAGGTAGGCGCGCGTCTCCTGCACGCCGACCGTAGGGACTCGCACCGGCACCTGGATAAGCTTATCCAAGTAATCTGTTACGTGCCTATTATCCAGACTGTTGAAAAACGTGGAAACCGAATGCCGAACCATATCCTCGTCGGCGGCAACGACGAAGGCGGTTTGGCCCATGAACAGGAATAGGCGCAGCGCCTCAAGCGTGTGGATTGTTTGCGGCGGCAAGCAGCGGTCAAGATTGTCAACAAACACCACCAGGGTCTTCTTGAGACTGCGGAGAACGTCCTCAAATTCTTCCCGGAAAGCGGTAATTTCCTCGGGCGGGGTTCTTTTCCTTTCGGCCTTGAGCAATCCGTTCGTTCTCTCGCCGACCTTTTTTGCCAACTCCTGCGCGGACTCGATGTCCTCCGCGTCACCGTTGCCCAAAATGACGTCGCCAACGGCAGCAAACCCTTTGCTCAACAGACCCACGGTTGGAACGCCATGGGCGAGAGCAATGGCATCGGCAGCGATCCCGAGCGCGCGCATCTTGTTCACGCGCCCAAGAAGGCTCTTGGCCTTCTGGAGAAGTCCCTCGTCATCCTCTGCCGCCTTCAGGAGTGTCGTCGCGATAACCTCCATCAAAGCCGCGCGGGCATCGTCGAAACCTTGGTAAAGCCAAGCATCGAAGCGGACGACGATAAATTGACCTTGCCGGTCCTCGGTGGACAGACCGACCTCAATCAGATTCAGCAGCGTCGACTTGCCAGTGCCCCAAGTACCGAACACGCCGACCGATACCGGTCGCATGGAGGGGGTGCTGACCACATCCACCACCAAGTCCGCGACATCTGAGAAGTTTAGGAAGTCCTGACTTGTATCGACGTCAGCCCACATCGCCCCACCTGCCCGCAGCGCTACCCATTCCGGCAGCCGCATACGCCCATTAGCAGAAATTCGGCCGGGTGTCTACTTGCCTACGGCCTACGCCCGCGCAGCCATCCATGCCACCAGTTCCAGCGCATTTGACCATGTTGGGATCAACGGAAGCGTGCGGCACCGAAGCGACCTTGCGCGCGGGATCTGCGGCATCTTCGCGCTCTCAGGCAGGAAATCCACCTATCGTCCTTGTCCGAATCTCTCAGGCAATCTCTTGATCCAGTCCATTCGTTCCAAAAAAGGCGATGTCTGTCGCATTTTGCTATTAACGATGCTCTAAAAATCGATCATATTCTCCCAATCACAAGATCGCCGCCTGATGTTTCGCGTGATCGCATCATAGGCGGCCAAGTGGGGGGGCCCTACGAGAAATGGAAAGCATCCACGACAAGCTGGAGAAGGTGCGCAAACCGCGCGTCCATATTCGTTTTGATGTCGAGACCGAAGGTGCGGAGCAGACCAATGATCTGCCCTTCGTGGTCGGTGTGATGGGGGATTTCTCGGGGCACCCCGATCCTTCCGAGCCGCCCAAGCCGCTCAAGGACCGGAAGTTCATCCAGATCGACCTGGACAACTTCGACGAGGTCATGGCGCGGATCAAGCCGCGACTGGATCTCAAGGTTGAGAACACCTTGGGCGAGGACGGCAGCCTGATGCCTGTGGCGCTCCGTTTCTCGTCGATGAGCGACTTCGAACCAGGCGCGGTGGTTCAGCAGGTTCCCGCGCTGAAGCAGTTGCTTCAGACTCGCGATCAGCTCCGCGATCTACTGTCCAAGGCCGACCGTTCGGAAAACCTGGAGACGCTGCTTGAGCGCATTCTCCAGAATGACGGCGAGCTGAAAAAACTGGCTGGCGCCCTGTCGACCACCGAAGGAAAGGACGGCGGGAAATGAGCGAGACCGAGCTTCAAACGGCCGCAGCAAGCCAATCCCTGGACGACGTCGGGTTCGACTTGCTCGAACAGGCGGTCTCGGCGACCAAGCAGACTCCGCGCGACGAGGCCGAAGAGCTGATGCGCACTCTGGTTCGGGCCGCCACCAGCGGCACGGTGACCTTCAGTCGCAACTTGACCGTGACTTTGAATCAAGCCATCGCCGCGCTCGACGCCAAGCTGTCGCGGCAACTGGCGGCGATCATGCACGATCCCGAGTTCCTGAAGCTGGAGGGAACTTGGCGAGGTCTGCATTATCTCGCGGCCAACACGCCGTCGTCCAACGACCTGAAGATTCGTGTCCTCAATGTGCCGAAGACGATGCTCGCCAAGGACTTGACCAAGGCGACCGCCTTCGATCAGAGCAATTTTTTCAAGGCGATCTATGAAAGCGAGTTCGGCACGGCGGGCGGCGCGCCCTACGGCCTGCTGGTCGGCGATTACGAGTTCACCAACCATCCCGACGACATCCAACTGCTGCGCGACGTGTCGCAGGTCGCCGCGGCGTCGTTCGCCCCGTTCATCGCCGGGGCCAGTCCCAAACTGTTCGGCTTCGACGATTATCGTGAGTTGAGCAAGCCAACCGATCTGGCCAAGACCTTCGAGTCGAACGAATTCGCCAAGTGGCGCAGCTTCCGCGAGACCGAGGACGCCCGCTTCGTCACGCTGGCGATGCCGCGAGTTCTCGCGCGCCTGCCCTACGGCGCGGAAACGAAGCCGATCGAGGAATTCGGGTACGAAGAGGCGCCCAGCGACGCGGCCGGCAACGCCAAGCCGATGGGCCACGACGAGTACTGCTGGATGAACGCGTCCTTCGTCATGGCGTCGCGCATCACCAACGCCTTCGGAGAGTACGGCTGGTGCACGGCGATCCGTGGCGCGGAGAACGGGGGAAAGGTGGAAAACCTCCCGACCCACAACTTCACCAGCGACGACGGCGATTTGGACACGAAGTGCCCGACCGAGATCGCCATCACCGATCGCCGGGAAGCGGAACTAAGCAAGCTGGGATTCCTTCCCCTGTGCCATTACAAGAATACGGACTATGCCGTCTTCTTTGGTGCGCAGACGACGCAGAAGCCAAAGAAGTACGATAGCCCGGCCGCCACGGAAAACGCGGCGATCTCGGCCCGCCTGCCCTATTTGCTGGCCACGTCACGCTTCGCCCATTACCTGAAGGTGATGGCGCGAGACAAGATTGGCTCGTTCCTTGAGGTGGAAGACGCCGAACGGTGGTTGAACCGCTGGATCAGCAACTACGTCAACGCTAACGACAAAGCCAGCGCCGAAACCAAGGCTCGCTATCCCCTGCGTGAGGCGAAGGTCGAAGTGAAGGAGGTGCCGGGGCAGCCCGGCGTTTACAACGCGGTCGCTTATATGCGGCCGTGGCTGCAAATGGAGGAACTGACGACCTCGCTTCGCATGGTGGCGCGGATTCCCAAAAAGGCTTGAGATGGGAGAACCCAGCCGTTGCGGGGGGGCGGGCGCGATGTCGACCGCCCTTCCCGACCTGACGGGAAGGATCGGCGCCCTTATCGCGGCCATCGACCGGGCGGTTGCGCGTCAGTTGGACGTTATCCTGCACGATGCGTCCTTCAGGCGAGTGGAAGCGGCGTGGCGCGGCTTGCATGCATTGGCGCACGCTGGCGCGGACATGCGGGAGGTGAAACTGCGCCTGCTGCCGGTCACCTGGGCCGAACTGGCCCGCGACTTCGACCGGGCGGCCGATTTCGAATCCAGCAGCACCTTTCGCAAGATCTACACTGATGAGTTCGGCACCCCGGGCGGCGAGCCGTTTGGACTGCTGGTGGTCGACCACGAGGTGGGACATCGCGCCACACCCGAGCACCCACAAGACGACATCGCGGTGCTGAGGGGCTTGGCGCAGGTGGCGGCGGCGGCCTTCGCTCCCGTCCTTGTCGGCACGCGACCCGCCCTTTTTGGACTTGATGAGCATTCGGAACTTTCCCTGCCGATCGACTTGGCGGCACTCTTCCGGCAGTCCGAATACGGTCCCTGGCGCAGCTTTCAGCAGTTGGACGAGGCTCGCTTCGTGGGCATCGTCCTGCCCCGCGTGCTGCTTCGCGAGCCGCATCGCTGGGAGACGGCCCGCGCTCCGACATTCCCCTACGACGAAGATCCGGCGACCGCCGCTGGTGGCCTGTGGGGGAATGCCGCCTTCGCCTTTGCCCGCGTGGCGATGCGGGCCTTCGCGGACCACGGCTGGTTCGCCGATATCCGGGGTACCCTTCCCGATGTGCTGGGAGGCGGCTTGGTCACCGACCTGCCCCAGTCCGGCTTCGCGACGGACGCCCCCCGGGTCGCCGGACGTTTCGCGACCGAGGTCGCCTTTCCCGAGCGCCAGGAACGCGAGTTGAGCGAGCTTGGATTCATGCCGCTCGCGGCCATCCGCATGACACCATTCGCCGCCTTTCATTTTACGCAGTCGGCCGGTCTTTCGGCCCGCTTCGACACGCCCGAGGCGACCATGAGCGCCCGCCTCTCATCGATGCTTCAATATGTGCTGTCCGTCTCGCGGTTCGCCCATTACATCAAGGTCATGGGCCGCGATCGGGTGGGTTCCTACACCTCCGCGGACCAATGTGAACTCGCGGTCCAGCGTTGGCTGAACGCCCACACGTCCGGCAACGACGACGCGTCGCCCGAGACCAAGGCCCGCTATCCTCTGCGCGATGCCCGCGCCGTCGTGCGCGACGTCCCCGGCCGGGTCGGCGCCTACTACTGCACCGTCCAGCTTCAGCCGCACTTCCAGGTCGACGAGATCGTCTCGACGTTTCGGCTGACCACCGTTCTCTCTCCGGCCGCCCCGGCCTGAAGGATCCGTCGATGACCGACAGCGCGCTTTCCCGCTTCCAAACCGGCGATCTTGCCCAGGCCGTGCAGGCCGCGCTCGCCGAAGTCAAGCGCCGCCCCACCGACATGGCGGCCCGCCTGACATTGGGCGAGATGCTGTGCTTCGCCGATGACATCGAGCGAGCCGACATCCACTTCGAGGCGGCGCAGCGCTTGGCCGGCGACGACAACGCGCGGCCCTTGCTGCTGCGCAACCTGCTGCGCGCCGAAACGAGCCGGCGCCATGTTTTCGCGGGGGGAGGCCTTCCCGAGTTCCTGGCCGAGCCGACCGTGTTCATGCGCGCCGCGTTGCGCGCGCTTGCTGGCGACCACGCCGCGCCAATCGGCGACCCGGACCAGCCGCCGCTTCGGGTCACATGTGACGGCGCGACCGCCGATGGTTTTCGTGACATCGACGACGTCACCGCCGAGATCATCGAAGTGCTGACCGCGACGGGTCGTTACTATTGGGTGTCCCCGCGCGATCTGACGATGCTGGCTTTTCAGCCGCCGAAGCGGCCGTGCGACCTGTTGTGGCGGCGGGCGCGTATCGTCGGCGCCGATGGCGCCAATGGCGAGGTTTTCATTCCCGTTCTCTATCCGACCAGGGCACCCCAGGGCTCCGACGCATTGCGGCTGGGCTTCGAGACGGACTGGATCGCCGAACCGGGGCACCCCGTCCGCGGCGTCGGTCAGCGGCTCATGCTCATCGGCGACGAGGCGAAGGGAGTGATGGAGATCGGCACGCTCGCCTTCTCCTTGGCCACGCCGGCATGAGCGCCGCTCACGACATCCACCACTCGGTATTCGACCGCTTGCTTGATGGCGAGGCCGGTGCGGGGCGACCGACCGGCCCCAGCCTCGCGGCGTTGCGGCGCAACGTCAGACGAGACCTCGAAACCCTGCTCAATACTCGGCGGCGTTTCCTGTCCGTGCCCCGAGGCCTGACCGCGGTCGCGGACTCCATGGTCGTCTACGGCATTCCCGACTTCTCAAGCGTGAACCTGGGTTCCCCGCGTGAGCAGGAGCGCCTGCGCGGCGACATCGAAAAGGCGGTTCGCCGCTTCGAGCCCCGCCTTGAGAGGGTGCGCGTCAACCTGCAGCCCGCTCGCGATGGGGGATCGCGCGTGCTGCGCCTGCGCATCGAGGCCTTCCTGAAATTGGGTCCGGCCACCGAGCCGATCAGCTTCGATTCCGTGATCGACCCCACCAGCCGCAACGTGTCGGTGACGGTCGATGGCTGACGAACTGCTTCCCTATTACGAACGCGAGTTGGCTTGGCTGCGAAGCAAGGCGGGCGAGTTTGCGGATGCCCACCCGAAAATCGCCGGATCATTGCGTCTGACGCGCGACGCCGTCGACGATCCGCATGTGTCCCGACTGATCGAGAGCGTCGCGTTCCTCAATGCCCGCACGCGTAGGAAGCTGGACGATGACTTCCCCGAACTGACCGCCGGTCTTCTGGATGTCCTTTATCCACATTACCTGCGGCCCATCCCGTCCATGTCGATGGTGCGGTTCGAGCCCCTGCCAGACGCCACCGAGCCGGTTGCCATCGATGTCGGCACCGCGCTGGAAACCGAACCGCTGAACGGACTTCACTGCCAATACCGCACCACCCAGCCGGTCACCCTGTGGCCAATCAAGATCGAGTCAATTCGGATGGGACCGTATCCGGGCGGGGCGCCGGAGTTTCCCCAGGCATCGGGGTGCCGCGCGGTGCTGAAGCTGGAGTTGCGTTGCCAGTCCGATGGCGCCAGCTTCGGCTCGTTGGCGCCACCGTTCCTCCGCTTCCATCTGCGCGATGAGACACGCGCCGCCAATGCGCTTTACGAGCGCATTCACAACCAGGTCGCCTGCGTCGCCCTCTGCACCCCGAAGCGCCGCGATCGTCCGATCGCCATCCTGGGGGCCGATGCGATCCGTCCGGTCGGCTTCGGACCCGACGAGGCGATGCTGCCCTATCCGGTCAACAGCTTTCCTGGATATCGCCTGCTGACCGAGTACTTCACCTTTCCCGAGAAATTCCTGTTCTTCGACCTCGCGGGGCTGGACGGCGCGACGCTGGCCGGAGTTGGCCCGGCCCTGGACGTCTACGTCTACATGGCCGGCCCCGCCGGCAACCTCGAGCGGACGATCTCGGTTCAATCCCTGGCCCTGGGTTGCGCGCCGATCGTCAACCTGTTCCGAAAGATCGCTGAGCCCATTCCCCTCACCCACGCCGCCGACCGCTATCCCATCCGCGGCGATCTTCGGCGCGCCGATGCCATCGAGGTCTATTCGGTCGACGAGGTGACCGCCACGTCGCCGCGCGGCGAGACGGTGCGGTTCCTTCCGTTCCATGCCCCCACGCATCGACGCGACGACACGGCGCGTTATTGGCTGGCGCATCGCGAGCCGGCGGGCGAGCGCGACCCGGCCACCGAGGTGAGCCTGTCATTTGTGGACCTGAGCTTCCGCCCGGAGGCGCCGGCCGGCTGGGTCGCCAACGTGGCCCTGACCTGCTGCAACCGCGATCTGCCGCGGCACTTGCCATTCGGCGGCGGACATCCGCACCTGCGCCTGCTCGAGGGGGGCTCGGCCATCCAGGCCGTCGAGTGCATTCGCGCGCCAACCCCGACGCTGAGACCGCCGATGGGGCACGGATTGACGTGGCGACTTGTCTCGCATCTCGCGCTCAACCACCTGTCGCTAACCAGTGACCACAACGGCCTGGACGCCTTGCGCGAAATCCTGGCGCTGTACGATTTCCGCGACAACTCCGAGACCAGGGCGGCGGCCGAGGGAATCGTCGGTTTGACGGCGCGCAGCGGTACCGCGCGCGCGCCGGGGCCAGGTGCCGGCGCGATCTGCCGCGGCACCGAGGTGACCCTGGAATTCGACGAGAAAAAGCTCGCGGACAACGGCTTCTTCCTGCTCGCTTCGGTGCTGGAACGCTTCGTGGCGCTGTACGGCTCCATCAACTCCTATACCAGACTGACCGCGGTTGCCCGCGGACGGTCGGAGGCTGTCAAAACATGGCCACCCCGGGCGGGCGACAAATTTCTTCTGTGATGGACGCGCTGCTGGCGGAGCCGCGGCGCTTTGGATTCTTTCAGGCGGCACGGCTGCTGGAGCGGCTGGCGGCGGGCCGATCGGGCGCGATGGTGGGTGGCGACAGCCCGCCCGAGGCCGAGCCGGTTCGTTTCCGCGCGCAACAGGGGCGCGGTTTCCCGGCCAATGAGGTGGTCGACCTCAAAGCCAATGGCAGTGCCGTGCTGCCGGCCGAAATGACGGTCGGATTCATGGGCTTGACCGGGCCGATGGGCGTGCTGCCCCATCATTACACCGACGCCGTGGCGCGAACCCAGCGCGAGCGCAGTCCGGCGTTGCGCGATTTCTTCGGCATTTTTGAACATCGCGCCGTTTCCCTGTTTCTGCGCGCTTGGGAAAAGTATCGCCCCGCCGTCCAATATGAACGCCATGACGGCGCCAAGGATCCCGTGTCGTCCGCCTTGTTCGCGCTCGTCGGCCTGGGATTGCCCGCCTTGCGGGGGCGACTTGACGGAGATGACGAGCGACTTCTGTTCTTTTCCGGCCTGATGGCGCGCCAACCCCGCTCGGCGGCCTCGCTCGAGACGCTGCTGGGGGCGGAATTCAACGTGCCGGTCCGCGTGGCCCAGTTGCAGGGCCGCTGGCTTTACCTGCCCGACCCCGAACGGACGCGCCTCGCCCGTCGTCCAGGCGACGCCGCCGCCCACGCCCGCCTGGGCATGGACGCCATAGCGGGAGAACGGGTGTGGGATGTGGAGAGCCATTTCACAATCGTGGTCGGGCCTCTGGATCGCGAAACCTTCGAAAGGTTCCTGCCCGGCGCAAACCTGCTGGACCGCCTGCTGCGACTGACGCGTTTTTTCGTTGGCCAAGCGCTCGACGTCTCGGTTCGGCTGGTGCTGCGGGCGGACGAGGTCCCCGAATGCGGGCTGTCCCCGCGGAACGACCATCCGCCGCGCCTTGGGCTCAATACCTGGCTGCGTGGGGATGCGCCGTTTGTGCGCGAGGCGGACGATGCGGTGATTGGGTGAGTATCAAGCAGTAAGGGTCGTGTTCGCCTAGTCGTACAGCGATTAGTGACCGCCCCACCGCAGCGCCGCCCAGGAGTCCAGCGGAGGCGGGTTAGTTACTCAACCAGCGGGGATAGTTAAAGTATCCGGCAGGATTTGTAACGCCCCTCAACCACCTTTATATATATTAGTACGCGCCTTCTCAAACTTGAAAATAAAGTTTTCTTTTGCCAAGAAAATATCAATATCTGTATCTTCGTCACCGATATCCAAACGCAATTTCATTTCCTCCTTGCCGCCTAGCCGATTCATCTTATCGAAAGCTTTCATAGCTTCCTCTTCGTCCAACTCAATTTGAGCATTTAGCCGCCGTTTCGACGCGCTAGTCCAGTCAACATCAAAATGGAGCGGAACGGCGCGACTGGTACGCAATCTCGTCGCGGGAAACTGGACGTGTTCGACCTCCCCATTCAGGGCCTCGATCCACATTCTTCTCAACAAAATAGAACCGTTGACCTCTGGAGACCAGGAATATCTCGTGGCATATATCTCGTAAAGTCCGGCCGGAACTCCCCTTTCGGAAATCATTGAAACCTGCTCTGATGACAAAGTGGATTTAAGCATCCGAGAAACATATTCCTCGCGAAGAATGTCGCTATTACGCTTGAAATGCGCCCACTCAAAATTTGCTTGCTCTGCCTTAAATGTTGCGACCTCCAGTGTCACCCCCTGTGCAGCTAGCCAAATCGAAACCCAACCTTCGGGCGCCATTCCCACGACGATTCGGCTGTAGGTGATAGCCTTCCGATCAATTGGACTCGTTAGACCGCGCCTGAATAACTCGTACATATTCGCTTGTGGTAGACTAAATTTACCGGAATAAAATTTGTCTTCGGCATACGAAAACCACGTAATCGACAACGTCTGCGGCACCTGCATTAGCTCCTGACCGCCAATGTGGGTCGATCCAATTTTACCCCAGCCGTTATTAATTATCTTATTACTCGGCATATAAATAAACGTACCGTCACTAAAGATCAATTGTGCTTCAACTATTTCCATGGGGAACTCTCTTGGCGCTGATTCGGTTGGAAGCCACTTAAAACTTTCCATTGCATCGACTCCCCTGACCAAAATGGCCGCTTGAAACACAGCAGCAACTATTACGGCGAACAGCACCTTATTAGCCATCTTGAATAACTCTCTCTCGGCGCCCGTTAATGGGGTCGTCATTTGTCCACTGTGGCCCATTTGTACCTCCATAGCGGGCCGAAAAATGCAGGTAATCGTGCCGCAACTTTGGTGCATCTGACAAAAAACGACACATAGGTGCCCAAAAATCACTTGGATGAGAGTGGGTTCCAACTGCAGTTATATAACTTCTGATCTGCGTAAAAACTTCCAACAGCCCATCTGGAATGGGATAATCAGCGTGCAGCTTATCTTTATTGAATGCACATCCACTTGACTCTGCATATTCCATCATCAGGTACAATGGTATTCTGCTATAGTCACCATTGATCGAACGTCTGTTTGCAACAATTTCATTCCAGAAATTTGTGTTTTCCAACTCGGCCGGCTTATACCATCCCAAGTTACTCAACCAGTCTCGTTCGCGCTGCAACGCGCATTTTGCCGCCTCGCTGATCGCTACAAATTTATCTAAGTCAAAAACTTGCCAGTTTAGTTCATCCTCCGTATCTCGATATCCGCCCCCAACATCTGAATGTGCGCCGGGCAGAAAAATCTGAAGTCCCTTTGACTTCGCACTTGCTATATTTGTTAGTCGAAAGTTTTGACGATGTTCCTCTGCGGCCGCCAATTGCACGACTCGGTCAGCCGCGCTAATGCCATCCAGGTGGAGGTCTAGGGTATCGTTGCTGTGCTTAACTCCTAAGGAGGCCACGGTATCAAAAAGGCCGATGAACTTGATACAAACTGTTTCCACATAATAACCACGAGATATTAGATTCTCCTTTAGGGTTTGCCCTTCGTTTTTCAGTATATTAAATGCATATAAACGCGCCGCAGCCGCCCCCCTACTGAAGCCGAATGCCCATATATGTATATAACTAATTTTTCTCGATTTAACGAAATTGTCAATTTGCTCTATAGTCGAATCGAAACATTTTCTCACCTTTTCCCTTACTCCTGCCGATCCACAGCCTGTAGCTAGGTCCCAGGTTTCGTCTGCACCATCATTTTCCGTCCCAATCCCCTCGACATAAATTTTAAAGAAATGGTCATACCGGCCGGACTGTAGGACTTTCGGCTGACACAGCCACTCCATTTTAGCAATGTTCGAATAGCCACTCGCATAACTTCCTTTTGCATCTTGCACGTTAGATCCAGTTTTAACGTTTTTCCTATTGTTTCCAGTACCGTCAAAAAAAATTACTGCTTCTATGGTCTCGCGCGGCTGAGCTTTCCGTTCGTCGTAGGAACACATCAGTGTGTTTTTTGTTGAACCGTATTCCACCTCATACCCCCTGGCGCTCAGATCAATCCAGTTTAATCTCTATTATATTTGGACGATGCACTAGCAACTCGCAGAACTCTTTCACTCGGTAGTCCTCGCGAAATCCTTTGCGGCTTATTATCCTTTTCTGGAAATCTGTAATGTCAATAGAGAACCCGAGGTTGACTTCATGCGCAAGGAGCATAAATACGTTTACTAAATTGTGTACATTATTTTCTCTGCAGAAACGGATAATAAACTTGACGATTTCTTTTATTTCATCCTCCGATTTGGCCAAATGCCACTCTCGAAACCCCTCTTTCAGAAATTGAATGCAACGAACATAACATTCATTTTCAATTGCCGAATTGATGCGATCAAACTGATTTGATTTAATAACTAGCATAGTAATTTTACTTCCTACATGGTGCTCTTACTGCAACGACCGGCAGATGATTTCGTACGCCCGGCGATTTATAGCCCAGAGTGGAAACGCTTCGCTTCGTGGAGGGGTAAGGAGTGAGGCTGTAACGTACAGATCGACCGACTCCACGACCGTAATCCACAATTCCAAGGGAACATTTTCGGAACTTCTACCGGTGTAGGTTCGGAGGAAGCCAGATAGGAATCGTCCGCCCACGTCGGCCCCGCTATTACGCGCCAAATCCTCCTTAAGAAAGCCAGCTTCTTCAAACTCCTCGAGGGCCTCCTCCAACTGCAATTCCATGCGTGTTGGCAGCGCCTTATCTGCCGCTTTTAGGCGAATCCATCCAGACATAGAACCATTCTTCTCCACGGAACGTAAGTCGACGGCGGCCACAGAACGAACCGAGGATTTGACAGGCGCGACCGACCAGGAAGCAGGATAGTGGAAACTCACCTTTCCAGCTAAGTCATGGACGGAATGCGTTTCAACCGATGCGCGCTCAATGGTGGCGGAGGCCCGGAAAGAATTGATTATCAGGCCAAGAGCCTCGGCCCACGCCTCATAGTTCGCTGCCACGGTAAAGGCAAATACCAAAAATAGCGTGTCTCCGTGGACGAGAGCACCGAGGCGACCGACAAACGGCTGGTCATCAATGGTGAACGAAACAAGGCCATTAGCCGAATTCCAGGCGGCCGTCTCAAGCGCTCTGAGGTCGTAACGCATCTCGACGACGTACTGACGCAGCCAGTTCGCAGCTGTGATTTCGCGCTTCAACTTTATAACCTGCACTTCCAGGTAACCGCTTCCGTCTTGGGATACCGCCAGCATAACGGGCTTGAGCGATGCGTGCGAAGGGTTGGGCGTTGTCGCACTGATCGTCTCGATACGCCATGAAACGGGCCGAGTGATGACGAAACTAATCCGCTCGTTACCGAACGGAATAACCTTTACGGTCTTCACTTCAAACGGCAGCGCATCAGGTGACAAACCTTCACCGTTCGGCAGTTTGCCTGTCATCGCAGTTTCTCCCAACCTTATTTGATCTTTAGTCCTACCGTCGCATCAATCCCAGCCATTGGACCGAACCCCAACTTAGCCTTTCCGCCAACAGACCAAACACCATTCTTGAGACCAGCGTGCCCTTTGAGTTCCGCAGCCGCCGCAATTCCAGCTTCACCTTCAGCCCGCATCACCAGTCCTACATCACCCCATCTCGTGGGCGCAACACGCCACTCGGGGACGACCAACCCGACCACATGGCCCAGGGTTCGGTCATAAACTGATTTCGGCGAAATGAAGGTCGTTGCCTCAGCCGCCCCTTTTATTAAAGCAGCTTCCACGCCCAGCCCGGCCTTCACGCCGGTAAAGTCATCGGTTTGCTTAAAGCCAAATGAGGCGTCTCCGGCCACCGCCAGAACTTCGAATTCCGCGTCTAAATCGACAGGGCCATCGAGTAATTTTTTGTCACCCTTCAGGATCGCTGCGGAAGCTTCTATTTCCACCACGTGGCGCCCGGCAGTTACGGTAAACTCCCCTTGTCCAACCCCGATGCTCGCATCGTCGTCACCGTAGCGTAAGAAGGAGTCCTCTCCAGTCACTGATATCTTGGGCCCAAGGTCGAATTCCCATGGCTCGCCACTCTCGTAGGACGCCTTTGCGAATTGGAGCTCAAATTCCGGCGGCTTCCGTTGCTCGGCCGCAGTCCGCAGACCGTCTGCGTATTTTTGTTTGAGAAAGTACAAAGCCTTTGTTGCCGCATCACAGGATACTGTGACCACATCTACAGCCAGATCATCAAACTGCTGATCAACCTCAAGATATAAGGATTTAACCTGTTGAGCGATCGGCGCAAGCGTTTCTGCCATTGGGGCAAGCAGAGTTTTTTCCGCTATTTCTCCTAAGGCCTGGATCTTCGGGGGGATAAATGGCGCGGCCTGTTCAACTGCCGAATTCACCTGGTCGGCGATTTTCTGAGTGACGTCAACTAGCTTTGTCACGGCAGATGAAGCCGTCGCTATTTTTGGCTGCATCCATTGCTCTGCCCCGGAAACGATGTCCGATGCCGCAGCCGCGACGGCCCTAGCGGCCGCTGCGGATTGTTGCCCGACCCAATCCGCCCCGGAAATAACAGCCGCCGCAGTCGCCTTCGCTTGATCCGACGCCTTCGCCAAAATGTTGTCAAATAGCGTCATCCCTTATCGTTCCAATCGGCGGATCAACTCTACTGTCCAATCTCGCAACCACTCGGTCTTCAGTTCCGCCGTGCTATCCGGATCCGAAAGAGCAATTCGAGCAGCCGGGAAACGAACGTCGAAATCACCACCGATCAGCCATCCGGTAAGAATATAGGCCATGGTTTGACGTCGAGTGCGCAAGCCGTAGCCAAACGCCTTCTCCATCTGAGCTTCAACTAGTGCCTGCACATCGGAAAACTGAGCCTTCGAAGCGTCAGCGTCACGGGCGCGCAAGAACTCGGTGGCGGCTCTCACGAAGTTCGCAGTTGCCGCCCGCTTCAACTCCTCCATCTGGGTGGGCCCGAGTGTCAGCATCGGCGGTTATTCCTTAGCCCTAGATGGCTTAGTCTTTTCCGATTCACAAACTCGGTCGGATTTCCGAGATTACGCGCCAACTTCCTGCCGAGTTCCGCCACCGCGTCGCCTGCCCCTAGGAGCGGTTGGGCAGCCGTTGGGCTTCCGGCCTCGCTTGCAAGCATCTGTGATGCGCATTCGCCTAGCACCGCTAACCCGTGGTGAGCCAAAGCAGCCCGCCCCTTGGCGCCAGTCAGCGCGACTGGTTGCGCCGCAGCATCGGCTAACGCTGTTTGGCGTGCATGGCGGATCGCCAGTGCCGGCGCGCCACCAGGGGGGGCCGCGATCGCGCCGGTCAGACTGTCCAGCACCGCGCCGCTCACCGGAGAGACACCCGGGAGATCGGCCACGGGGCTAACTTCTGCGGGCGGAACGCCCAGTGGGGCGGGTTCCCGCATCAGCCACCCACCACAACGGTCGGCGAACCCATGGTGATTGTGCCCCCATGCGCGGTGCGATCGCCCAGGCGAGCCGCCGGCTTGCCGCCGATCAGCACCGTCGTCGACCCCTTGACGATCACGTCGGGTGGGCCGCAACAGATGCATGTGTCGCCCACCACGGCAGCGGGAAGGAAGTTGATCAAGACGGATGAGACGCACGGTCCGGCTATAGGCCCGCCGACATGTGGCACCGCTCCACTGGCCATCGGGCACACATGCATATCGGTGATGCGGGCGGCGGGGGGCATCAACCCGCCTCGCTCAGGGCCAGTGCGACGGTGGTGGTACGGGCCTGCCCCTCAACAACCTCATAGATTGTCGCTTGATGCGGCTGGGGGCCGGGAGCGATCCAGCGCAATGGTCCGATCAGCTTGCAGGCGTCGGCGGGCTCGCAGGTTGGCAAAAATATTTGCAGGACTCGTGGATCGTAGAATCTAAAGACCAAGCCGCTTCCTGCCTCGGTGAAGACGAGTGTGAATTTCCGCAAGTGTCGGCGCACGGCGCTAAAGGACAGCGGTGCGTGCAGCAGCATTCCCCAACCGTTGCCCCAGATCAGATCGTGGAGCCTGCGCGCCGCTTCGTCACCTGGCCGCAGCGCTACCAAATAGGGCGCAACCTCGGCAAGTGTTACGGCTGTGTCACCTTGATAAAGGCTCTGAATCAATAAATCTTCATCAAGATCGTAAAGCATGGGGTAAAGTGCTTCATCGCGCGCCGCATCAAGCAGCAGAAAAGCGCACTCCTCGGCTGCCTCGTCGAAACCGAGGACGGGGGACCAGGGATCGATCATGCCCCACTTCCTTCCAAGCACTCTTGGCAAAAGAGAACACCCAAGTTAGCCGCTGCCTGCAAGGTGCGCGCCTGGGTGCCGGCCGCCCGCGAATGAGAGGGCTTCGGCAATGTCTTGCCGCGTCGCTGATCGCCGGGACCGCCCGGACTGCCGTCATCGGCCGCCGCGGGCTTCTTCGCCGCGGCCGGAGAGGCCGATCCGCCTGGCGCCGCGCCGCCGCTGTTGATCATGACCAGGGTGCCGCTGATGATCACCCCGGCCGGCGTGATGCTGATGAAATTGCCGCCCACTTGCAGGGTCACCGACATGCCGGCCTCGATCTTGACCGCCGCGCCGGACTTGTGCATCCAGTTGAGGCCGATCTTTTCCTGCCGGTCCATCTGAACGTCGAGGGAAACCGCGCCTTCGACCTTATGATTGCTGTCGCCGGTCGTCGTGGTGTGGAGATCGCCTCCGGTCAGCTCCAACCGGTCGCCGCCGACGATCGAGTGGCGGCTGGCGCCCACATACTCCCGCAGCACCTGGCGAACCCGCAGATCGAAGTCCTTCTGGCCGTGCAGGAATATCTGCTCCTTGCCCTTCTTGTCCTCCAAGCGCAGTTCGTTGAACCCCCCGCCGCCGGGGGAGGAGCGGCTCTTAATCGCGATCTTCGTGCGCTCGCCCGGCAGAGCATAGGGCGGCATGTTGTCGGCGTTGACGAGGCAGCCAACCACCAGGGGCCGGTCGGGGTCGCCATCGACGAAGTCAACGACCACCTCCATGCCCACGCGCGGCACCGCCATGGCGCCCCAGTTGCGCCCGGCCAAGGATTGCGCCACCCGAACCCAGCACGAGCTGCGCTCGTCGCCCTCC
>JADGAL010000219.1:5460-5896 GCA_015232025.1 Alphaproteobacteria bacterium | reverse complement strand
GGGAAATATTCCGTATGGCCAAGTAGAAAAAGGGGAGCATAATTTGTCCTGATTAAGCGCCCCAGAATGGGGTCGCCGCGATGGAGGTTGCGATGGGTTGGACCCAAAATGGCACGCCAAACGCCGACACGCTGATCGGCACTTCCAGCAATGACACGTTCAGCGCCTCGGGGGGTGGCGACTACGTCACCGCCGGAGCGGGTGACGATAGCGTCGAAGGCTCGACCGGCGACGACACCATCAAGGGCGGAGACGGTAACGACACCGCGACATTCGCGGGCCATTACAGCGGCTTCCGCTTCACGATGCAAAGCGACGGCGGCCTGGTCGCCGACCAGTATTATCGGTCCGAGGATCGTTTCGACGATCTTGGCACCGACGTGCTGTACGACGTCGAAAACCTGAATTTCTGGGACACCAAGATCAAGACGGCCGA
>JADGAL010000219.1:0-5326 GCA_015232025.1 Alphaproteobacteria bacterium | reverse complement strand
CGACGTTTTGCTGGGCGGGTCGTCGCGCGACAATTTGACCGGCAAGGCGGGCAACGACAAGTTGAGCGCCGGCTCGGGCAACGACAGCCTCGACGGCGGCGTGGGCGACGACACCCTGACCGGCGGCGACGGCCAGGACATCGCCCATTACGGCGGCAATTATTCCGGCTTCCGCTTCTCGCGGACGGAAAGCGGGGCGTTGCAGATCGATCATTACTATCGCAAGGACGAGAAATTCGACGATCTGGGCACGGATTTGCTGATCGGCGTCGAGACGCTGGCCTTTTGGGACGCCACCCTGTCCGTCGCGGACATCGAGGAGGCCTGGGGCCTGACCTCGACCACGCCGACCACCACGACTCCGACCACGACCACCCCGACCACGACCACCCCGACCACCACCACCCCGACCACCACCACCCCGACCACAACGACTCCGACCACCACCACGCCGACCACCACCACCGTGACGAGCGGCGTCGAGGAGCTGGTCGGCGCGGCCGGCCCCGATTCCGTCGCGGTGACCGCGAGTGGCGCGCATGTCCGCATCACCGGCATCGAGACGGTGACCGGCGGCGCGGGCGGCCAGTGGGTCGACCTCGCCGATGGCGGCGCCACGGTCTTCATCTCGGGCATCGAGACGGTGATCGGCGGCGTCGGCGGCGACTGGATCAATTTGGGCGGCGACGCCAACCGGATGACCATCGCGGCGATCGAGACCCTGATCGGCGGCGGCGCCCACGACGTGCTGACCTTGGGCGGGCGCGGCAACACCATCCTGATCGCGGCGATCGAAGAGGTGATCGGCGGCGCCGGCACCGATCGGCTGACGCTGGGCGACCGCGGCAACACCCTGACGGTCAGCGGCGTGGAAACCGTGGTGGGCGGCGCCAAGGCCGACAAGGTGACCGTCGCGTCGGGCGGCCTGACCTTCCAGGGCGCCGGGGGCGGCGATACGCTGACCCTTTACAGCGGTCGCGCGGGCGACGTGGTGGTGTTCGCGGCCGACAACGAGGGCTCGGGCGGCGGCAACGCCAGCGGCTGCGACAAGGTGACGCGCTTCCAGACGGGGCTCGACACGATCGCGATCACCGGCGCCCTGGCCGCGTCGGTCAACGACGATGGCGACGGGGTGCTGGACGGCGCGTCGCGCGCCACCGGGGCGGCCAATCTGGTCACCGACGAGTTGATCGTGCTCACCACGAAATGCGCGAAGTTGACCGATGGCGATTTCGCCTCGTTTCGCCGCGCGCTGGGCAACGTGACGCCGGGCGGGGCTGGCGATCAGGCGCTGGTGCTCGCCTCGGACGGCAAGAGCAGCGGCCTGTTCGTCATCACCGACGACGGCGACGGCATCATCGGCGCCACCGAGGTGCGCCTGCTGGCGATCATGCAAAAGGCCACCCTGTCGGCTTCGGACGTGATGCTCGGCTGAGATCGCCCCAAGGGCGGCTTGGCCCTCGTTTCGCGCGACCCGCGGCATCCCACATTCCAATCGGGATGCCGCGGGAGAGGTGCCGCGGGCCTGACCTTGCTGGGCTTGGCGCGACCGCCTGATGGTGGCCGGCGGGCCGGCCGCCGCCATGGGTCGCGATGGCCGCCCGACCACCAGGGTTCGGCGGGACGACCCCGATTTCGGCTCGCTCCGGCGGGCGCTGGGTCTGGCGGGGCCGGCCGGGTCCGCGCCGACGAGGTGCGGCTGCTGGCGCTCGCGCGCACGACGTGGCGCTGGGCTGATCCTCGCCTTTGGGGCAGAATGGCCCGATGGACGAACTGGACCTGTTCAAGCGGCTGGGGCTCGCCCTGGCCATCGGGCTGATGATCGGCATCGAGCGCGGCTGGCGGCAACGCGAGGCGCCCGAGGGGGCGCGCGTGGTCGGCGTGCGCAGCTTCGCGCTGATCGGATTGCTGGGCGGCCTATGGGCGCTGCTGGCGCGCCACGCCGGAGAATCGCTGCTGGGCATCGCCTTTTTGGGCTTCGTGGCGCTGGTCGCGGTCGGCCATGTCATGCAGGTTCGGCGTTGGCCCGACATCGGCCTGACCACCGAGATCGCCGAACTGCTGGCCTTCTCGCTGGGCGCGCTGGCGATGCTGGGCGAGATGGCGGTGGCCTCGGCGGGGGCCGTGGTCGCCATGGCCCTGTTGGGCATGAAGCGCCCGTTGCACGCCTGGATCGAACGGATCGAGGAGTTGGAGCTGGCGGCGGCGATCAAGCTGCTGCTGATCTCGGTCGTGCTGCTGCCCTTGCTGCCCAATCGCGGGCTGGTCGATGGCGACCTGCTCAATCCCTACAAGCTGTGGCTGATCGTGGTGCTGATCACCGCGATCTCGTTCGTCGGCTACTTCGCCATTAAGCTGGCCGGGCCGCGCCTGGGGACCGCGCTGACCAGCCTGTTCGGCGGCATCGCCTCGTCGACCGCCTTGACCGTCGGGCTGGCGCGGCTGGGCAAGCAAAGCGCCGAACTGCATACCGTGCTGGCCTCCGGCGTGGCGATCGGCGCCGCCACCATGTTCTTGCGGCTGCTGCTGATCGTTTGGCTGCTGCATCCGCCGATCGGCGCCCTGCTGGCCGCGCCGCTGGGCGCCATGGCGGCGACCGCCTATGCCGGCGCGGCGCTGCTGTGGCATCGCGGCCGCGACAGCGACGTGGCCGGCAATCAGGTCACCCTCGGCAACCCGTTCGAACTGGGCACGGCGGTGAAGTTCGCGCTGTTCCTGGCGCTGGTGGTGTTCCTGTCGCGGCGGGCGCAAGAATGGCTGGGCCAGCCCGGCCTTTACGCGCTGGCCGGCCTGTCGGGCCTGGCCGATGTCGACGCCATCTCGGTGTCGATGGCCCGCAACGCCTCGCAAGGCCACATCGCCCTGGCGGTCGCCGCCCAAGCGGTGGTGCTGGCCGCCCTGGTCAACACGGCCGTCAAGGCCGGCATGGTCGCCGCGCTGTGCGGCGGCCCAATGGCCCGCCAAGTCGCCCTGGCGATGGCCGCCACCCTGGCGGTCGGGCTGCTGGTGCTGGCCACGGTGTAGACCGCTCGTTTTCCGAGAAGCCATGCTTCCGTGATGGCGCGAAACACGCTAGACTTCCCCCGCCGGAGGATTTCGAGCGGTTCGCCGCCGGCCCACCCCCCGGGGGGCGCTCGAAACGCTGTTGGACATTGTGAAGAAACGATTTTTGCCGCGTCACGGTGCGAGGGGGCGCGGGTTTTGGGGGACTCGCGCGAGACCCGCGCGGGGGTGCTCGAAAACCGCCGGCCATGGCGTTGGAATGGTGGGAGGATTTGGGTGGTCTCTATCCCTGGCCGAAAGGCCGGGGCCTCATTGAAGCTCAGCGACGACGGCCCGCCGCTCCGCCTCGATGCGCTCTATCCCTGGCCGAAAGGCCGGGGCCTCATTGAAGCGCTTGGCATACACCAATCACAATGCAGTCATGTCTACTATCCCTGGCCGAAAGGCCGGGGCCTCATTGAAGCTTGTGGGATTTCCATGATCTAGTGCTAATAGTCCTTCTATCCCTGGCCGAAAGGCCGGGGCCTCATTGAAGCCAAGATACTTTAGACCTTCCTCTGGAGGAGTATCAAAGCTATCCCTGGCCGAAAGGCCGGGGCCTCATTGAAGCTGCAAATGACGCGCGACATGATCGAGGCCGCTGGCCTCCTATCCCTGGCCGAAAGGCCGGGGCCTCATTGAAGCGCGCCCCGGCGGTTCGGCCGTCTGCGATTCGTCCTGTCCTATCCCTGGCCGAAAGGCCGGGGCCTCATTGAAGCTTAGCCGCCCTCCTTTCCTCCGATTCGGAAGAAATTCGCCTATCCCTGGCCGAAAGGCCGGGGCCTCATTGAAGCCGGTGTACTCGCCGCCGTTTTCCTCGCTCTACGTCCTATCCCTGGCCGAAAGGCCGGGGCCTCATTGAAGCTTCGCCGTGCGGGACAGTGGAGGTTTCCGCACGACCTATCCCTGGCCGAAAGGCCGGGGCCTCATTGAAGCGCCGCAAGGGGAGGTTCGGCGCGTTCGAGGCGTCGGCAACTATCCCTGGCCGAAAGGCCGGGGCCTCATTGAAGCACGAGGCTGCCCCGGTTGCCACAACCCTGCACGGCGGGCTATCCCTGGCCGAAAGGCCGGGGCCTCATTGAAGCGCGTTGATCGCGTGAAGATACTGACCCCACTTCCCGGCCTATCCCTGGCCGAAAGGCCGGGGCCTCATTGAAGCAGCCTCGCCATCTCGGCGATCAGCAGCGCCCCGGCCTATCCCTGGCCGAAAGGCCGGGGCCTCATTGAAGCGGCCGCCGCGCCGGGCAACACCGGCAACGGCGTGCTCTATCCCTGGCCGAAAGGCTGGGGCCTCATTGAAGCACCGCTTGGGCGGCCTCGGCCCCGGCGGTGGTGACGCCCACTATCCCTGGCCGAAAGGCCGGGGCCTCATTGAAGCCAGTTGAGGCAGGTATTGGGCTTGCTCATTCGTCATCTATCCCTGGCCGAAAGGCCGGGGCCTCATTGAAGCGGGTCCGGCTGCCTGTTGCTCACCCATTCGAGCATCGTCTATCCCCGGCTGAAAGGCCGGGGCCTGGTTGAAGCCCGGACCATCGGGCGGTTCCTCGGCGGTTCGCGACTTCCGTCCGATCGCAAGCCACGATGCAAACCACGTTGTTTGCCACGGTGCTTCCGCCGACAGCGGCGCCCCGCCGGTCGGCGGAACGGCAAGCTGAAACGCCGGGCGCCACGGCGGCCCCGAGAGGCCGCCGTTTAGCCGAAGGCTTTGAAGGCGATGATGGTGAAGGTGTCCTTGACGCCGGGGAGGCGTTGGATGGTGTCGGTGACGAAGTGGCCGATGTCGGCCGCGTCGTCGAGATAGCACTTGGCCATCAGGTCGTATTGGCCCGAGATCGAATGCACCTCCGAGACCTGTTCGGTCTCGACGGCGCGGTCGGCTACGTCATAGGCTTGGCCCAGCTCGCATTTGATCATCACGAAGATGGTCTGCATGGCGGCGTCTCCCTATTCGTCGGCGTCGGCCTCGGCGTCGATCACCGTCTCGGTCTCGGCCTGATCGTCACCCTCGTCATCGATCTCGTCGTCGAGGTCGGCGTCGGCCTCGGCGTCGGAGCGGGCGTCGCGGGGGACGCGCTTTTTCCGTTCCTCGGGCAGCACCACTTCGCGCAGCACGAAATCGGGGACGTGGTCGCCAAAGCCCACCACGTCGTCGCGGTGGCCCATTTCGCCGATGCCGAATTCGTCGCGGCGGCGGCGGCGCGGGTCGGGACGGTCGCGGCGGCCCCGCTCGCGGTCGCGATCACGGCCGGGTTCGCGGTCGGGAGCCCGCTCGCGGTCGCGGCCG
>JADGAL010000218.1 GCA_015232025.1 Alphaproteobacteria bacterium | reverse complement strand
TCGCGGACGGCGGCGTCGACCGCGCCGGCCTCGGCCAAGGCGCGGGCGGCGGTCACGTCGGTGAAGGCGTTGAGCCGCGGGTTCTCGGCTTCGATCCGAGCCAGCGCCGCCTCGGTCACTTGGCGGGCGGTGGTCTGGCCGGTGGCGACGGCGCGGGCGATGGCGGCGGCGGTCATGGCCGGAACACCGGGGCCGCCTCGTCCTCCTGGACGGGAGCCTGTTCGACCAGCATTGCCATGCGGGCCGCCACCGCCAGATACTCGGCCACGCCGTCGCGCCATTCGGGACGGATGTCGAGGCCCAGGGCGGCGCTCATCGCCTCGATGTAATCTTGGTTCATGACCGCTCCTCGGCGAAGTGGCAGGCGCCGCGATGCCCAGGCGACATCTGGCGCAGTTCGGGCATTTCGGTCTCGCAGCGGCTTTGACCTTCCAGGCAGCGGCCAAAGAACCGACAGACATCGGGCGACGGATTGATCGGACTGCGCGGCTCGCCGCCCAGTCGGACCCGCGCGCCCGCCCCCGCCCCCAACGCCGGAATCGCCGCCAGCAAGGCGCGGGTGTAGGGATGGGCGGGATGGTCGAACACCTCGGTGACGGGGCCGATTTCAACCACCTTGCCCAGATACATCACCACCACCCGCTCGCACAGCAACCGCACCACGTTGAGGTCGTGGCTGACGAACAGATAGCTCATCCCCAGGCGGCGGCGCAAATCGTCGAGCAGCTTCAGCACCACCGCCTGCACCGACACGTCGAGCGCCGAGGTCGGCTCGTCGAGGATCAGCAGCCGGGGTTGTGGCCCCAGCGCGCGGGCGATGCCGACCCGCGCCTTCTGCCCGCCCGACAATTGGTGGGGAAAGCGGGGCAGCAGCGCGCCGGGCAGGCCGACCATCTCGGCCAGTTCCTCGACGCGGGCCTTCAATGCCGGGGGCTTCCACGGCCCTTTCAGGCGGCGCAACGGGTCGGCGATGCAGTCGAAGGCCGAGAAGCGCGGATTCAGGCTGTCGGTGGGGTCTTGGAACACCATCTGCACCAGCGCGCGGTCGGGCGTGCGGGCGAAGCGGGCGGCCGGGATGTAGCCGATCTCGCGGTCCTCGAAACGGATGCTGCCCTCGCTGGGGTCGAGCACGCGGGTCAGCATGCGCACCAGCGTCGACTTGCCGCAGCCCGATTCGCCGACCAGCCCCACCGCCTCGCCGGGCATCACGTCGAAGCTGACCTGATCGACCGCGTGCAGTCGCTGACCCTTGCCGATCGTGAAGCGGCGGTGCAGGTCGAGAACGTCGAGCAGCGGTCTCACAGCGGCCTCCGGCAGGCGACCAGATGGGCGTTGGTCGGATCGATCAGGCGCGCCAGCGGGCCGTCCGCGCATTCCTCTTGGCGACGCTCGCAACGGGCCGAATAGCGGCAAGACGGCAAATCGCCGCGCAGGTCGGGCAGCGCGCCGGGAACCGGCTCCAACTCGGCCAGACCAACGCCGGGGCGCGGCGTGGTGGCGATCAGCTTGGCGGTGTAGGGATGGCGCGGATGGGCGAACAGCTCGGCCGTGGTCGCCACCTCGACCACGTGGCCGGCATGCATCACCGCGATGCGGTCGCAGCGTTCGGCGGCCAGCGCCAGATCGTGGGTGATGAGGATGGTCGACATGCGGCTTTCGCGCGCCAGATCGCCGATCAAATCCATGATCGCCGCCTGGGTGGTGACGTCCAGGCCGGTGGTCGGCTCGTCGGCGATCAGCAGCTTGGGCGAGCAGGCCAGCGCCAGGGCGATCATCACGCGCTGGCACATTCCACCCGACATCTCGAAGGGATAGGCGCGGGCCCGCCGCTCGGGGTCGGGAATGCGCACCTTGGCCAGCATCTCGACGGCGCGGGTCTTGGCCTGGTCGCGGGTCACTCCGGCATGGCGGGACAGCACGTCGGCGATCTGCTTGCCCACCATGCGGATCGGGTTCAAGGCCACGCGCGGGTTCTGGAAGATCATCGACATCTCGGCGCCGCGCAGCTCGTCCAGCGCGGAGCGCCCGTCGCCCAGCAGATCCAAGCCCTCGAAACGGACGGCGCCGTTGGTGACCGTCGCCGCCGCGTCCGAGATGCCCATCACCGCGAAGGACAGCACCGACTTGCCCGAGCCGGATTCGCCGACCACGCCCAGGGTCTCGCCCTTGCCGACCGCCAGCGACACGTCCTCGAGCGCCCGCACGGTCCCGCCGCGGGTACGGAACTCCAGCGACAGGCGCTCGATCTCGAGAAGGTTCATGTCCTCCTCCTGGGATCGATGATGTCGCGCAACCCGTCGCCCAGCAGATTGAAGCAGAACACCGCCAGCATCAGGGCCAAGCCGGGGAACAACGCCACGCACCACTCGCCCGAGACGATGTAGGCGGAGCCCTCGGCGACCATGATGCCCCATTCCGGGGTCGGCGGCCGCACGCCCAGTCCGATGAACGACAGGCCGGCGGCGTTCAGGATGGCGTAGCCCAGATTGAGCGACACCTGCACCATCATCGGCGGCAGGATGTTGGGGAAGATGTGGGCGGCCAGGATGCGGGCGTCGCCATTGCCCGACAGCCGCGCCGCCTCGACGAAGCCCGCCTCGCGCCGCGCGTTGGTCTCGGCCCGCGCCATGCGGGCGTAGAACGGCATGTTGATGATCGCCGTCGCGTAGACGATGTTGACCACGCTGTTGCCCAGCGCGGCGACGATGCCCATGGCCAGCACGAACAGCGGAAAGGCCATGATGGTGTCGACCACCCGGCCGATCATGCGATCCGTCCGCCCGCCATACCAGCCGGCGCAGATGCCCAGCGGGGCGCCCAGCGCGAAGGACAGCGCCACGGCGGCCAGCGAGATTTGCACGTCCAGGCGCGTCGCGACGATCACCCGGCTGAAGATGTCGCGGCCCAGATGGTCGGTGCCGAACCAATACTCCCAGCAGGGCGCCCGCAGCGCCTGATCGGTGTTGCTGGCCAGCGGGTCGTAAGGGGCGATCAGCGGCCCGAACAGCGCCAGCAGCAGAATCGCCGCGAACCCCGCGAAGGCCAGCCCGGTGACCGGGTTTTCGGACAGCACATGGCGGATGTGGCGCAGGGTCGGGTTCATGCCTCGATCCTCACGCGCGGATCGATCAGGCCGTACAGCACGTCGATCAGCAGATTGAGCGTCACGTAAAGCACCGCCATGGTCAGGATGAAGCCCTGGACCGGCGCGTAATCCGAGGCCACCAAGGCCTCGATGGCGTAAGAGCCGATGCCCGGCCACGAGAACACCTTCTCGACCAGCACATTGGCCCCCAGCAGGAACGAGAACACCATGCCCAGCGTGGTCACCACCGGCAGCAGCGCGTTGCGCAGGGCGTAGGTGACCAGCACGGTTCCGCGCGACAGCCCGTTGGCGCGGGCGGTGCGCACGAAGTCCGAGGACAACACGCCCAGCATCGAGGCGCGCGTCATGCGGGCCAGCGGCGCCACCGAGAACAGCGCCAGGGTCAGCGCCGGCAGGGTCAGTTGCGCCGCCGCGGCGCGGAAGGTGGCGAACTCGCCAGTCAGCAGGCTGTCGATCAGGAAGAACCCGGTGATGGTGCGCGGCGCCGAGGTGAACAGGTCCAACCGCCCCATCGGCGCGGGCGCCCAGCCCAGCAGGTAGTAAAAGACATAGACCAGCAGCAGCCCGGTGAAGAACACCGGCAGCGACACCCCGGCGGTGCTGACCACGCGGGCCAGATGGTCGATCCACGACCCCGGCCGGGTCGCCGCCGCCACGCCCAGCGGCAGCGCCACGATCAAGGCCAGGATCAGACCGGCCAGGGTCAGTTCGACCGAGGCCGGCAGGCGGGCCAGGATGTCTTGCGCGACCGGCTGGCCGGTGGTCAGCGACTGCCCGAACTCGCCCCGCGCCAGATCGCCCAGATAATCGACGAACTGGAGCGGCAGGCTTTTGTCGAGACCCAGCTTGTGGCGGATCTCCTCGATCGCCTGGGGCGTCGCCGCCGGTCCGGCGAAATAGGCCGCCGGATCGCCGGGCAACGCCCTGGTCAGCAGGAAGGTGACGACCACCACCGCCACCAGACTGGGAATGGCTCCCAGCAGGCGGCGGAGGATCAGATGGGCGATCACTCCTTGCCCATCGGACGGAAGTCGATGCCGCGATGGAACCAGTAGGTATAGCCGGTGATGTTCTTTTGCATCGCGGCGTCCAGGTAGTACTGGAACAGCGGGGCGCGCGGCATGTCATCCCAGGCGATCTTCACAAAGCCCTTGATCTGCTCTTCGTATTTCTGCCGATCGGTCTCGAAGCGGGCGGCGTCGATCAGCTTGTCCATCTCGGGGTTCTTGTAGGACATGATGTTGAACACCGCGTCCTGGCCGTGATAGCCCCAGAAGAAGTAGTATTCGGGGTAGTTCAGCCAGCCCGAGAAGGTGTCGATGGCGATCGGCATGTCCTTCTTCAGCATCGCCGCCCGCCAATTGGCGCCGGGGATCTTGTTGATCGTGGTGGTGATGCCGATTTGGGCCAGCGATTCCTGCAACAGCGTGGCCATCGGCTCGGCCAGACTGGCGGCGCCCTGGTTGATGTTGATGGTGGTCTCGAAGCCCTTGGCGAAGCCGGCCTCGGCGAGCAGCGCCTTGGCCTTGGCGATGTCGGTGTTGTAGGGCGAGGGCTGCGGCCAGACGGCCGAGGCGGGCTTGGCGGGGCCGCCGAACATCGGGATGCCGCGGCCATAGATCGCGGCGTCCATGATCTTCTGATAGGGCACGGCGTACGAGACGGCCTGACGGACCTTGACGTTGTCGAAGGGCGGCTGCTTCAGGCTCATGCCGACATACCACAGCGAGTTCTCGATCGGCACGCCGGCCACCTTGACCTTGCCGCCCTTGGCCAGTTCCTGCGCATCCTTGGGCGGCAGGTCGAACGACACGTCGACGTCGCCGCGTTCCAGCAAGGCGCGCCGATTGCCGGCCGAGGGCACCTCGCGGATGATGACCTTCTTGAGCTTGGGCAGCGGGCCGGACTTCCAGTCGTCGTTGCGCGCCAGCACCAGTTCCTGGCCGGGCTTCCAGCTTTCGACCTTGTAGGCGCCGCCGCTGGCCGAGTTGGTCTTGGTGTATTCCAGGCCCCAGGGGTCCTTCTCGGTCGCGTGCTTCTTGACCAGTTCCGAGTTCAGGATGGTCGGCACCGGCACGCCCAGATCGGGCACGGTCAGCTTGTCCTTGCGCAGCAGCTTGACGCGGAAGGTGTGATCGTCGACGACGATGAACTGCTCGGGCTTCTCGATCGAGCCCGCCTTCATCTGGAAGGTCGGGAAGCCGCCCACGCTGACCATGCGGTCGAAGGACCACTTGACGTCCTTGGCGGTGACCGGGGTGCCGTCGTGGAACTTGGCGTCCTTGCGCAGAACGAAGGTGATCTCGTCGTCGGAGGTGAATTTCCAGCTTTCCGCCAATTCGGGTTTGATGTTGTTGTAGTCGTAAGACAACGTGCCGTCGGGAAGGGTCTTGGTCCCGTAGGTCAGCAGCCGGTCATAGGTGTTCCAGGTCACCCCATAGCTGGCCGGATTGGCGCCGACCGTATGGATGTCGAGGCTGTTGGTGCCGGACTCGATCACCACGAGAAGCGTCTCGTTGCGCGTCTGGGCGAGCGCCGGCACCGTCGAGACGGTGACGGCCGCCGTGAGACACAGGGCGCGAAGCAACCTTTTCATCGGAAAACCCTCCTTGCGGGCGAAATCTTGTATGCAAGACAAGGCAAGACCCGTGCCAAGGCGGCGAAGCGCGGCGCGGTGCGGAATCGCCCGGATTCGGCCCGCGTCGGACTGCCCGAAATTTGTGCGGATAGGACGGAATGGCTAACCAGAATGAGCCAACACCGATGTTAGTTTATTGTTTCTACGGTGTAATTCATCTGTTGCGCAAAAATGCGGCGACTCGTGCCCGCCGCCTGGGCAG
>JADGAL010000217.1 GCA_015232025.1 Alphaproteobacteria bacterium | reverse complement strand
CGTCGAAGCGGCGCAGGCCGCCTGCCGCGCCGTCGCCGGCCGCATCGCCGAGCGACTCGATTCCAGCCCCGAGGATCTGGGGCGCAGCCTGGACGGCGTCGAACGTCCGCCAGCCGACGAGATCGAGCGCCGCCTGATCCGCCTGACCGCCGAGCGCGAGGGCATGGGGCCGGTCAATCTGCGCGCCGAGATCGAGGTCGCCGAGATCGAGACCCAGATCAACACCCTGACCGCCGAGCGCGATGACCTGACCGCCGCCATCGCCCGGCTGCGCCAGGGCATCTCGCAGCTCGAACGCGAGGGGCGCGAGCGGCTGCTGGCCTCGTTCCGCGAGGTCGACCGCCATTTCCGCGACCTGTTCGCGCGGCTGTTCGGCGGCGGGCGCGCCCATCTGGCGCTAACCGAATCGGACGATCCGCTGGGCGCCGGGCTGGAAATCATGGCCAGCCCGCCGGGAAAACGGCTACAAGTGCTGTCGCTGCTGTCGGGCGGCGAGCAGGCCCTGACCGCTCTGGCCCTGCTGTTCGCGGTGTTCATGACCAATCCGGCGCCGATCTGCGTGCTGGACGAGGTTGACGCGCCGCTCGACGACGCCAATGTGGATCGGTTCTGCGCCCTGGTCGAGGAGATCGCCCGCGCCTCGGCGACCCGCTTCCTGGTGGTGACCCACCACCGCATGACGATGGCCCGCATGGACCGCCTGTTCGGGGTCACGATGACCGAAAGAGGAGTGTCGCAACTCGTTTCGGTGGACCTGGCCGCCGCCGAGCGTATGAAAGAGACCGCCTGACGCGGCTTTTTATTAGGCTTTTCAGATACTTGAGCCCAATCTTTCGGGCTTGACATGCTGCACCGCAAACCGTATCTTGCCCGCGCCTTTCGGCGGGACGGTCGAAAGGGGGGTCTGGTACCCACGATGGCAGAGGACGAGCGCAAGAGCCCACCTTCCCTTGACGATCTCGAATCCCGGCTGCGCGCGGCGCGCGCCCGCGAGGACGACGAGAAGGGGACGGCGCGGGCTCGGGGACGTGCGAACTCGGCCGGCATGGGGCTGGGCTTCCGGGTCGCCATCGAGTTGGTGGCGGGCGTCATGGTGGGCTTCGGTATAGGCTATGGCCTCGATCTGTTGTTCGGGACCTTGCCTCTGCTGATGGTCGTTTTCCTGTTCCTGGGGGCCGCGGCGGGCGTTCTGAACGTCTATCGCAGCGCCAAGGGAATGGGCGAAGCCGTGGGGTTGGGCGAGGCCCAGCGCCGGATGCAGGAACGGACCAAGGACGGGTCCGATCAGTCGCGAGGAGATGGACGTGGCGAGCCCGGTTGAACAGTTCAAGATCAAGCCCATCATCCCGATCGAGATCGGGGGCATCGACATCTCCTTCACCAATTCGGCCCTGTTCATGGTCGTCAGCGTCGCGCTGATCACCGTGTTCCTGACCCACGGCGTGCGGTCGCGCGCCATGGTGCCGGGACGCTGGCAGTCGATGGCCGAGCTGTCCTACGAATTCGTCGCGAACATGATCCGTGACAATGTCGGCGCCGAGGGGCGACGCTATTTCCCGTTCATCTTCGCTTTGTTCATGTTCGTGCTGTTCGGAAATCTGATCGGCATGATCCCGATGACCTTCACCTACACCAGCCACATCATCGTCACCTTCGCGCTGGCCTTCGTGGTGTTCCTGGGGGTGACGGTGATCGGCTTCGCCCGTCACGGGCTGCACTTCTTCCGCTTCTTCTTTCCGCACGGCGCGCCGATCCTGACGGCGCCGATCCTGATCCCCATCGAGCTGATCTCGTATCTGTCGCGTCCCTTCAGCCTTGCCGTCCGTTTGTTCGCCAACATGACGGTCGGCCACATCATTCTGAAGGTGATCGCCGGCTTCGTGGTCGCCATGGGCGTCGCGGGCGTGGTGCCGCTGGCCTTCCTGGCCGGCGTCACGGTGCTGGAATTCGGCATCGCCGTGTTGCAAGCCTACGTGTTCACGATTCTCTCCTGCATCTACCTGCACGACGCGATTCACATGCATTGAGCGCAGGCCGCCGGAGACGGGTGTCCAACCATTTTCGTCAGAAAGGGAAGTATCATGGAAGCTGATGCTGCTAAGTTGATCGGTGCCGGCCTGGCCGCCATCGGCATGATCGGTTCGGGTATCGGTGTGGGCAACATCTGGGCCAACCTGATCGCCACCGTCGGCCGCAATCCCGCCGCCAAAGCCAATGTCGAGCTGTATGGCTGGATCGGCTTCGCGGTGACCGAGGCCATCGCGCTGTTCGCCCTGGTCGTCGCGCTGATCCTGATCTTCGCCGCCTAAAGGGCGGACACCCGTTCCGGCAATCCGGCGGCCCTGGTGGCCGCCGGTTCCGTACCCTGTCAGGAAGCCGAGCGATGCCCCAGTTCGACCCGACCTTCTTTTCGCCGCAGCTTTTCTGGCTGGCGGTCACCTTCATCGGGCTTTACGTGCTGATGGCGCGGGTTTCGATCCCCCGCATCGGCGCCGTGCTCGAAGAGCGTCAACGCAGGATCGACGAGAACCTGTCCAAGGCGGCGGCCCTCAAGGCCGACACCGACGCCGCGATCGAAGTCTATGAGCGGGCTTTGGCCGAATCGCGCGGCAAGGCCCAGGCGATGATCAAGGAAACGGTCGATCGCATGGCCCACGAGGCCGAGAACCGCCAAAGGGAAGTCGGCGCCCGCCTGGCCGAGCAGATCAAGGCCGGCGAGGCCCGCATCGAGGCCGCCAAGGCGCAGGCCCTGGCCAGCGTCCGCGAAGTGGCCGCCGACGTGGCCCGCGCCACCGTCGAACGCATCACCGGCCAGACCCCCGACGAGGCCCGGTTGGCCGAAGCCGTCGCCACCGCCATGGAGAAACGCTGATGGTCATCTCCACGGCCCTGGCCGCCGCCGCCGAGCACGCGCCCGACGCGGCGCACGCCCCCGGCCCCTTCTACACCGCCCCCGAATTCTGGGTGGCCATCGCCTTCCTGATGGTCGTCGCCTACGCCGCCAAGCCGGTCGGCAAGGGCATCGCCGCCGCCTTGGACACCCGCGCCGCCAAGATCAAGGCGCGCATGGACGAGGCCGAGCGCCTGCGCAAAGAGGCGCAAGACCTGCTCGCCACCTACCAGCGCAAGCAGCGCGAGGCGATGCAGGAGGCCGAGGACATCGTCAACCACGCCCGCGCCGAAGTCGAACGCGTCGCCGCCCAAGCGGCCGCCGATCTCGAAGCCTCGCTGGCGCGCCGCGAAAAGCAGGCCCTGGACCGCATCGCCCACGCCGAACTCCAGGCCCGCAAGGAAGTCCAGGACGCCGCGGTCGACATCGCCATCGCCGCCGCCCGCCGCGTCATCGCCGACAGCATGTCCCCCCAGCAATCCGCCCGCCTGATCGATCAGGCGCTGGACGAACTGCCGGGCAAGCTGCATTAGGGTTGGCGCAAGTCGAACGAAAACGGGGCGCGGTTCCGCAAGGGGCCGCGCCCTCTTTGCTGTTGGCTCAAACGACGAAGCCAATGAGTCCGCACTTTGGCGCATCCTGCCGACCAAAGCCTCGGTGAAGGGGAAGGATCGAGCTAACCGGGCCGCCACTGAAGACCCCCCTCGAATTACTCATCGTTGTTTGCGATCCAAGTCGACACCGCGTCGGCGACGATCAGAACGGCTTCCTCCTTGGGCAGTTGCTCGATCGGCTGATTGAGCTCAATCATCTGAGCGCCGCGGTTCCGCACGTGGAGTAGCTGGCGCTCCAAATTGCGAGCTTGCTCGATCTGGTGGCCGAGGGTGGTTTCACGTTGTGCGTAGTCGCGCTCAATCCCGGCAAGGGAGGTGCGCAGTCGCGTTGCACCCTTATGGAACGCAGCACTTTCCCTGAGTTCCGGCTGGTAGCCGCGCCCGCCTGTCTGGCCGTTGACGAAGTGGCACAGGATGCGGTCGCGTTCATGATTGCGGAACGAGTGCGACTGCACCTTGGCGGCGTCCATTTCTTCGATCAGCGGATCAAGCACTCTGCGCTGAAGCCAGCGCGCCAGAAATTCGACTTTCATGGTGATGCCGTTCATACTTTCGGTCCTTTCGAGTCTGACGGTGCCTCAGTTTAGTAGTTCGGCTACGCGCTCGCGATTCTGCGGGGCGACCGTTCATCGCTTCGACACTCTCAATGATAGTGCGAAAGCGTGACAATGAGGTCTGGAAAACGACTGGCAGAAACTCAAGCCCCAAGCGCAGCAGCGCGGAAGACCCTCTCCGTCCCCGCCTGACGAACCCCCTTGCCAGCCGGCCGCCGGATGGCCAGAGTCCGGGCATGATCCAGGTCACCCCACATATCGCGATCGACGAGCGCGAGCTTGAGGAGCGGTTCATCCGCGCCGGCGGGCCGGGCGGGCAGAACGTCAACAAGGTCTCGACCGCCGTGCAGTTGCGCTTCGACGCGTTGGGCTCGCCGTCGCTGCCCGAGGGCGTCAAGCGCCGCCTGCGCGGGGTGGCCGGCAGCCGGCTGACCTCGGAGGGCGAGTTGATCATCACCGCCCAAAGCCATCGCAGCCAAGAGCGCAACCGCGAGGACGCCGTTCAGCGGCTGGTCGAAATCCTGCGCCAGGCGGCCCATACGCCGCGCCACCGCACGCCGACCCGTCCGACCCTGGGGTCGAAGACCCGCCGGCTGGAGGCCAAGACCCACCGCGGCAAGGTCAAGCGCCTGCGCTCGGAGCCGCCCTCGGCAGGGTGACGGCTGGCCGATCCGCGGATGCGCCGCCGGATGGAGGTCCGTAGACCGGCCCTATGCCGGCCGGCTCCTTGAACCGCGACGGCGCGCCGAACATCTCAGGGGCATGAAACGGCTTCCCCTCGCGCTCTGCGCGCTTGCCTCCGTGGCCGCCATTCCGGCGGCCCGGGCGGAGGCTCCCCAACTCGATTTCCCCCTCGCCTGCACGCCGGGGGCGGATTGTTGGATCATCCAATACACCGACGTCGATCCGGGACCGGAGTTCAAGGACTATACCTGTGGCCGCAACAGCTATGACGGCCATGGCGGCACCGACATCGCGGTGGCCGATTTCGCCACGCTGCGCCGCGGGCCGGTGGTGCTGGCGGCGGCGCCCGGCCGGGTGGTGTGGACCCGCGACGGCATGGCCGACGAGCTGTTCGAGCGCGGCCGTCTGGCCGAGTTCAAGGGCCGCGCCTGCGGCAACGGCGTGGCCATCCATCATGGCGAGGGCTGGGAGACCATGTATTGCCACCTGCAAAACGGCAGCGTGGTGGCCAAGATGGGCGAGATGGTGGCGGCGGGCGACCCGATCGCCAAGATGGGCCTGTCCGGGGTGACCGAGTTCCCCCATCTGCATTTCCAGGTGATGCGTTACGGACGCGTCGTCGATCCCTTCCTGGGCGACGAAAAGCCGGCCGCCTGCGGCCTGGGCGCCAAGCACATGTGGACGGAGACCGCCATGCCGAAGGTGCGCCACCAACCGATCAAGATCGCCAATATGGGCTTCTCGGACCGTCCGCCCGAGGAGGATGACGCCTGGGCCGGCCGTCTGGCCGAGACCACCCTGCCCGCCGCCTCGCCCTATATCGCCTTTTGGGCGCAGACCTACGGGGTGCGCGAGGGCGACCGCATCACCTTAACCCTGATCGGGCCGGATGGCGGCGTGGTGTTCCGCCACGAGAAGCGGGCCGACGAGGACCTGATCCGCGCCTGGCGCTAGCTGGTGTGCAAGATGCCGCAAAAAAGCGGATCGCGGCGACGACAGATTGTAGTTTTGCGATAACAGCAGAGGGAAAGTTGTTGGGATGGGGGAGCGACTACAACACAAGACGGCTTTTCCCTCTCGAAATAGGCTCGGATTTTGCTGGATTGATACCAAACGTATACGATGGTTTTGGCATAAAGAACGACGCAACGCTTTGGTCTTGGAATTTTGATACGCCGCAGCAATACAATCAGGAATTTGTCTTTGTCGCGGG
>JADGAL010000216.1 GCA_015232025.1 Alphaproteobacteria bacterium | reverse complement strand
CCAGGGCGGTTCGCCCGGAGGAAAGCCCGGCAGGGCCAGCATGGCGCAGGTGGTCGAGGCGTCGACCAGCACCTCGCCGCCGGGCGCGAAGCGGTCGCGCCACCACTCCGGCCCGCGCCGCCACTCGGCGGTCAGGAAATGCGTCTCCTTGGGCTCGGACACCCGCACGGCGGGATGCGCGGCGAGCAGCGCGGCCAGCGAGGTGGTGGCGGCCTTCTGGGCGCCGATCAGATGGCCAAGCGGCGGGAAGATCATTGGTCGGCCATCTCGCGCGTCTGGCGGCCAAGCAGCGCGAGCGCCAAGCGTTCGACCCGCTCGGCGTTGGCGTCCCAGGTGTAGCCGCGCTTGTCGACGGTTCGCGAGGCGCCCTCGCCCAGGCGCTGGCGCAGGGCCGGATTGGTGGCCAGTTCGGCGATCGCCTTTTCCAGCCCGCCGCGCTCGACCGGGTCGAACAGCCAGGCGTCCTCGCCGTGGCGCGCCACCTCGCGGATATTCTCGAGGGCGGGCGCCACCACCGCCTTGCCCATCGCCATGTACTCGAACAGCTTGAGCGGCGAGGCGTAGGCGACCGAGCAGGGCTGCAACGCCACGTCGAAGGCGGCGATCACCTCGGGCATCTGGTCGTGCGGCACCACGCCCATCACGGTGACCCGATCGGCGAGGCCCAGGGCGCGCGCCCGGTCCTCCAACTCCCGTCGCGCGGGGCCGTCGCCCGCCACCAGCAAATGAAGGTCGCGCAGATCGCTCAAATGGGCCATCGCGTCGGCCACCCGCACCAGCCCGTGCCAGGCGCGGATGAAGCCCACGAAGCCCAGCACCACCTTGTCGTCGATGCCCAACCGGCGCCGCAACGCCGTGCCGTCGACGCCGGGCGCGAAGCGCCGCCGGTCGACGCCGTTGGGGATCACCTCGATCCGCTCGTCGGGTACGCCGGCCAGACGCACGAACTCGGCCAAGCGCGCGGTCACCGGCAGCACCATGTCGGCGGCGCGCCATACCGCGTGCTCGATCCGCTCGGCCTTGTGGCGGAAGAACAGGCCGCCGTGACGGCCGCGCTCGTAGGCCAGCGGCGCGTTGACCTCCAGCAGATAGGGGATGCCGGTCTTGCGCTTCAGCCAGGGGCCGGCCATCAGGAACAGGTTGTGGCGTTCATACAGAAGGTCGGGGCGGTGTTTGCGCCAAGCCGCTTCGAGCCGGCGCCAAGCGGCCAGGGAATAGGCCATCTCCATGCTCTCGCCGATGGCGCGCGGCAGGCGGCGGCGCAGCATGGCGACGCGACCTTAACGCCACCTTGACGCCGGTTACTTCCCCTTGTCCCGCATCTGCTTGGCCATTTCGGCGCACGGGTCGGTGTCGTCGAACAGCGGCGTGAACCATACCGCGTCGAACGGCACCGTCTCGGCGCCCCAATTCGCGCCATAGGCGGCGGGGTCGTCGCTCTCGGGCCGCGCCTCGGTGAAGGCCAGCGCGAAGACGCGTCCCGGCGCCGTCTCGCGAAGCTGCCAAGGCACGCCGCGATCGGCGCGGACATGGCCCGACCCGGCGATCAGCACGGCCGAGTCCGAGCCGGGCAGCGCGGCGCCCTGGACCAGGGCGCGGGCCATCAGGGCGTCGCGAATCAACTGCATGGCGACCATCGGGGCGACCATCGACTCGGGCATGTGGCCGCAGTGGCTGTGGCGGATCTCGTGGGCGAGGTCGGCGTGCAAGGCCGGCGGCAGTTCGGCGACGGTCAGGCCGTCGGGACGGACGCCCTCCTTCATCACGCGGCGCACCTCGTCGCGCGGCAGGTTGGCCGTGACGATCGCCAGCCGGTGATCGAGCGCCGCCTGGGCGATCGGCTGATAGGTCGACCAGTCGGGCCAGCCGGTCTTGGTCCAATCGACCGCCGATCCCAGTCCGGCGGCGTCGCCCGGCGCGCTCGCCAGATGGCGGGCGAGGGCGGGGGCCTGCGACGAGTCGAGCATCTCGAAGGCCACCGCCGGCCGACGGCCCAGCGTCGCGACGGCGCGCACCATCCAGGCTTGCAGGGCGTGGTGGTCGGGATTGTCGTGGGCCTCGCCCAACAGCAGGAAGTCGGCCTGGGCGGCGGCCTGGGCCAGTTCCTCGGGCGTCGCGAATCGGCGCTCGGCGGGAAGCCAGATTCGGCCGACCAGCGGATGGTCGGCGTGCAGGGCGCTTTGCCAAGGCGGAGCGGGCGGCGGCGGAGCGGGCTCGGCGGCGGCGGGAAGCGCCGACGCGACCAGCGCGAAAGCCAGCCCCCCAAACCCCAGCCCTCCAAACCCCAGCCCCCCCAACCAACGACGGGCTAGGCCAATCCATTGATATGGCGTTACGATCACCACAGGTATCACCAACACCGGTTGATATTTCGGGAGGAACGATGAAAAAAATGATCCTGGCGGCGGCCCTGGCGACCGTCATAGCGATACCCGCCGGCGCCGCCGATTTCGTCAACATCCTGACGGGCGGCACCTCGGGCGTCTACTACCCGCTGGGCAACGCCCTGTCTTCGATCTATTCCAAGGCGCTGCCCGGTGCGAAGGTGTCGGTACAGTCCACCAAGGCCTCGGTCGAGAACCTGAACCTGCTTCAAGCGGGACGCGGCGAGATCGCCTTCACCTTGGGCGATGCTTTGAGCGGCGCCTGGGCCGGTGACGAGGAGATGGGTTTCAAAGGCAAGCTCGACAAGCTCCGCACCATCGCGGCCATCTATCCGAACTATGTCCAGATCGTCGCCAGCGAGGAGTCGGGCATCAAAACGCTGGCCGATCTGCGCGGCAAGCGGATTTCGGTGGGGGCGCCCAAGTCGGGGACCGAGTTGAACGCCCGCGCCATCATGAAGGCGGCGGGGCTGACCTATGCCGATATGAGCGTGCAGTATCTGCCGTTCGGCGAATCGGTCGAGTTGATCAAGAACCGCCAGCTCGACGCCACGCTGCAATCGGCCGGTCTGGGCGTGGCCTCGATTCGCGACCTCGCCAACAGCGTGGCGATTCGTGTGGTCGCGATTCCGGCCGAAATGGTCGCCAAGGTCGGCGATCCGGCCTACGAGCCGGCGATCATCCCGGCCAACACCTACAAGGGTCAGGCCGAGGACGTGGCGGCGGTCAGCATCCGCAACCTGCTGGTCAGCCATTCCGGGGTGTCCGACGCCACCGCCTGCGCGATGACCAAGGCGATCTTCGACAACATGGCCGAGCTTCACGCGTCGCACGCCGCGGCCAAGGGCATCGACCCGGCGAAGGCCGACAAGAACCCCCCGGCTCCGCTGCATCCCGGCGCCCAGGCGTATTACGCCAAGAAGGCGTGCTGATTCGTGCAGGCGCATCAGGAAGCCGAGGGTGCAACCCATGGCCCGACGACGGCGCCGATCTTCTGGATCGGCGTCGCCTTCTCGTCGTTCCAACTGGTCACCGCGGCCTATAGCCCGCTGTCCAGTCTGGTGGTGCGGTCGGTGCATGTCGGCTTCCTGATGCTGATGGTGTTCGCCTTCTTCGCCGCCCTGCATCGCGGGCGGCGAATCGTGATCTTCGACTGGGCGCTGGGCGGGCTGGGCTTCCTACTGGCCTTCTACCACTGGGTCTTCGAGGCCGAACTTGTGCTGCGCTCGGGCGATCCGTCGACCATGGATCTGGTGGTCGGAACGCTCGCCGTGGCGCTGGTGTTCGAGGCGGCGCGCCGCATGATGGGGCCGGCCCTGCCGCTGATCTGCGGCGCCTTCCTGGCCTACGCCTTGGCTGGCGAGTGGTTGCCGGGCGGCCTCGCCCATCGCGGCTACGGCTATGACCAGGTGATCAATCAGCTTTACCTGGGAACCGAGGGCATCTACTCGATTCCCACCTATGTCTCGTCGACCTACATCTTCCTGTTCATCCTGTTCGGCAGCTTTCTCGAACAGGCCGGCATGATCCGCCTGTTCACCGACGTCGCGATGGGGTTGGTCGGGCATACCCGCGGCGGTCCCGCCAAGGTGTCGGTGGTGTCCTCGGGGCTGATGGGCACCATCAACGGCTCGGGCGTGGCCAATGTGGTGACCACCGGGCAGTTCACCATTCCCTTGATGAAGCGTTTCGGCTACCGCGCCGATTTCGCGGGGGCCGTCGAGGCGACCGCCAGCATGGGCGGTCAGATCATGCCGCCGGTGATGGGCGCGGTGGCCTTCATCATGGCCGAGACGCTGAACATCGACTATGTCGAGGTGGTGCAGGCGGCGCTCGTGCCGGCGATCCTTTATTTCGCGACCGTGTTGTGGATGGTCCATCTCGAAGCCGGGCGGCTTGGTTTGGTCGGCCTGCCGCGCGAGGATTGCCCTTCGGCGATGGGCGCGTTGCGCGTCGGCTGGCATCTGATTCTGCCGCTCGCCGCGCTGGTCGGGCTGCTGTTCTCGGGCTACACGCCGCTGTTCTCGGGCACCGTGGGTTTGGCGCTGACGGCGGTGGTGATCCTTGGCACGCCGATCGCCGCGCGCATGGGGCCGCTTGCCCTGCGCATGCTGTTCTGGGTGGTGGTGGGGGTGGCCTCGGCCGGCTTCTTCCGCTGGGGAATCACCGCCGTGGTCGGGGTGATCGCGCTGCTGGTCGCCGCCTGTTTCGTCGTCAAGGGCGGGCGCGAGACGCTGCGAATCGCGCTGCGCGGCATGGTCGAGGGCGCCAAAAGCGCGGTGCCGGTGGGCGTCGCCTGCGCGCTGGTCGGCACCATCATCGCCGTGATGACCCTGACCGGCCTAGCCGGCAGCTTCGCCCAGTCGATCATCGGGCTGGCGCACGGCAACCTGTTCTTCTCGCTGGTGCTGACCATGCTGATCAGCCTGGTGCTGGGCATGGGCATTCCGACCATCCCCAATTACATCATCACCTCGTCGCTGGTCGCGCCGACCCTGCTCGATCTTGGCGTGCCGCTGATCATCTCGCACATGTTCGTGTTCTATTTCGGGATCATGGCCGATCTGACGCCGCCGGTGGCCCTGGCCGCCTTCGCCGCCTCGTCGATCGCCAAGGCCTCGGGGTTGCGCATCGGCATGCAATGCATGCGAATCGCCATCGCCGGATTCGTGGTGCCCTACATGGCGGTCTACGACAACGCCCTGATGCTGCAGACCAGCGACCCGGTGGCGGTGATCTACATCCTTACCAAGGCGACGCTGTCGGTCGGGCTGTGGGGGGCGGCCTCGATCGGCTTCCTGTTCGCGCCGCTCAGCGTCTTGGAAAGGCTGCTGGCCGCCGCCGCCGCCTTCGCCCTGGTGGCGGCGCTGCCGGTGACCGACGAGATCGGCTTCCTGCTCGCCGCGGTGTTTCTCGTTCAGCACGAATGGCGCCGCAGGCGGGCGGCGCGGACGGCATGATCTGCCTGTGGGCGGCCGGAGCGCTGTGGGCGAGCTTCGCGGTCGACGGATTCGGCCTGTCCTGGACCCACTCGGTCGAAAAGATCGAGTGGCGCGAGGAATGGCGGGTCGAGAACGGCCGCCTGTCGGTGGTCGAGGCGCGGGTCAAGGGCTCGGGCGCCGGCATGGAGCCGCCCGACGGCGCCCGCCTGACGGACGGCTGGTGGGTGTATGTCCCCGATCTGGCGCCGTTGGCCGAGATCGTCCTGGCCCGCTCGGACGCCACGGCCGATTGGCGCCTGTGCCTCGGCGAATGCCGCCCGCTTGCGGACTGGGTGCCGCTTGAGGCGGGAACGACGACGATTCGGCCGTGCGGGTGATACCGGCGGGCGGTCGGAACGACCGATCGTCGAAGCCGCCATTGCGGCGGCGGCCAAGGGCGCCGGGGCGCCCGCTTAGGCTGAGGGGCCAATGAGGTGAGTCGATTTATCGGCTCACCGGTATAAGCTGACGGGAGGGACCTTGATGGAGACGATGTGGGATGTTTCCGCCGTGATCGCGGTCGGCGTGTTGGCGGCGGCGGTGGTGGTCCGCCACGTCATGCGGATGTTCGCGCCCGCCGGCTCGGCGGCTT
>JADGAL010000215.1 GCA_015232025.1 Alphaproteobacteria bacterium | reverse complement strand
GCCCGCCCTGATCCGGCGCCGGGTGGAACTGATGCTGGAGTTGGCGGCGCGGCGTCGCGCCTGAAAAGCAGGTGGGGAAACACCAAGGACACCAAGGACACGAAGCGGGCGGGTCGATTCATTTCAGCAACCCCGCGCAGGCCGTCGGCAAGGGGCGCTCGGCCGGTGGGGTCGAGGGCTTGGGCGTGCGCGCCTCCTCGCCGAACCACCAGTCCAGCCCGGCCCCGCAGCCATCGTCGCCCGCCGCCAGCGGGGCTTGCGGCGCGCAGTCCGAGTCGCCCTCGGCGCAGGCCAGCCGGATGTGGAAATGGGCGGAATGGCCCCACCAGGGGCGCAGCTTGGCCTGGGCGCGCGGGTCGAGCGTTTCGCGGCACAGGGCCTTCTTGATGGCGGCGTTGACGAAGACGCGGTCGATGTCGGGATGCGAGGCGGCCAGGGTCAGCAGGCGGACGTGTCCGGGGCGGAAGACCGCGTCGTCGATCGCCATGCCGTCGGCGCGCACCAGGGTCACGGCGAGCGGGTTTTCGGGGTCGGCCGGCCGGTCGAGGCGGAACCACAGATCGGCGTCCAGCCCGGTTTGATGGCTGGAATGGCCGTTGGGCATCGGCCCGCCGCGCGGCTGGCCCAGATCGCCGATCAGCAGGGTGAGGCCGTGCCCGGCGGCTTGCCGGCCCAAATCGGTCAGCGTGGCGATCAGGCGCGGATGGCCCCAGAAGCGTTGGCGCTGGCCGCGCAGCACCAACCAGCCCGGCCCCTCGGGGGGCAAGGCCACGCCTCCCGCCAGACATCCGGCGGCGTGCGCGCCGATCGAGCGGGCGGGGCCGGGGGCGGGAGTCGAAATCTTGTCCCAGCCCGCTCCGGCGGCGGCGGGCGAGGCCATCGCGGCGGCGAGGACCGCGGCGAGGCCCAGGATATGCGAAGCTCTCATGCGTCCAGGGAAGACCGGCGAGCACCCCGGCGTCAAGAGCCGGGTGGACCTGGGGCCGTTCCGGGACTAGCATCGCGATACACCAAGGAGGTAAGCGGTGACGACGCGGAGCTTGACCTGGACCGACGACCTGACCCTTGGGATCGATGATATCGACCGCGAGCACCGCGGGTTGATGGAGGTCGTCAACGAGATACTGGTGGCCTGCGACTCCGGCCTCGACTCCGCGATGCTCGGCGCCCTGTTCGCGCAGTTGCGGAAGTCCTCGCTGGCGCATTTCGCCAGGGAGGAGCGGATGCTGGCCGACACGCTCTATCCCCGCCTGACCCAGCATCGGCAGGAACACGCCGAGTTGATCGAGCAACTCGACCGGATCGCCGCCCAGGCGGTCCGCGAGGCCGAACAGGGGGGCGTCGCCGACGCCACGGTGATCTTTCTCCGCCATTGGCTGACCAGCCACATCGTCGGCCCCGACCGCGGCTATTCCGGCTATGTGAAGGGGCGCGAGAAGCGCATCCGGGGAGGCGCCGAGTGACCGCCGTCGATCGCGGCCTGCGTCTCGAACGCGACCGCTTTCGCGCCTTCGCCTTCACCTGGGCGGATCTGGTGATCGAAGCCAGTGACGGCGTGGTGGTGTTCGCGGGCGGGGCGACCGGCCCGCTGCTGGGCTGCGAAAGCGCCGCCGATCTGGTCGGCGTGGCGCTCACCGATCTGGTGGTGCCGCAGGACCGCCGGCAAATCGAGGAGGTGGCCCAACTCCTGTTGCGCCACGGCCGGGTCGGCGAGGTCACCGTCCGCCTGCGTGGCCATGGCCAAGTGCGGCCCAAGGCGCTGATCACCGGACACTGCCTGCAAAGCGACAAGGGCACCACGGTGTTCCTGGCGTTTCGCACCAAGCTGCGCATTCCGGGTGGCGCCAACGAGGTGGCGCGCGACGAGGCCAGCGGCCTTTACGCCGCCGATGGGTTCCACGCATTGGCGGCGGCCCGCCTGCAGGCCTTGCGCAAGTCCGGCCAGCAGGCCGATTTGACGCTGGTCTCGGTCGGCGGCCTGGACCGCCTGGGCGACCGGCTGGGGTCCGACGCGATGGGCGACGTGATGGCCACGCTGGGCACCCTGCTGCGGGCGCGCTCGGTCGATGGCGAGACGGCGGCCCAGGTCGAATCCGGCAAGTTCGGCGTCCTGTCGAGCGGCGCCGATCTGGCCCTCCTGGAAAAGGAGATTGGCGAGCTGATCTCCACCGTCGACACCGAGGGGACGGTCCAAGTCTCGGCCGCCAATGTCGGGATCGGCGACGCCAACGGCATCGCCGAGGAGGATTTGGCCAAGGGCCTGCTCTACACCTTGCAGAAATTCGGCTCGGCCGAGGGCAGTTTCAATCTCCAAAGCCTTGCCGAGAACATGACCTCGCTGGTCGACAAGACGGTGCAGCAGATCCAGTCCTTCAAGGGGCTGGTGACCGGCGGCCTGTTCGAAGTGGCGTTGCAGCCGGTCATCTCGCTGCGGTCGGGCGACATCCACCATTTCGAGGCGCTGTGCCGCTTCAAAAGCCTGGGCCGCGACGTCTCGCCCTACAAGGTGATCAACTTCGCCGAGGAAACCGGGCTGATCCACGAATTCGACCTGTCGATGGCGCGCAAGGTGATGCATTGGCTCAGCCGCCAGCCGCGCAACAACGACATGTACCGGGTGGCGGTCAACGTCTCGGGCTTCTCGATCAGCCAGCCCCACTACGTCGACGGAATCTTCGAACTGCTGCGCGTCAACCCCTGGGCCGAGGGGCGGTTGATGTTCGAAATCACCGAATCCTCGCGGATGAGCGATCTGGACAGCGCCAACGCCTTCATCCAACGCCTGCGTCTGGCCGGCTACGAGGTCTGCCTGGACGATTTCGGCGCCGGCGCGGCCAGCTTCCAATATCTGTCGACGCTCGAGGTCGACGTGGTCAAGCTGGACGGCAGCGCCGTCAAATCGGCGCAGAAGGTCGCCAAGGGCCGCGCCTTCCTGTCGGCCCTCACCGAACTGTGCCGCCGGCTGTCGGTCGACACCGTCGCGGAAATGGTCGACACGCCGGAATCGCTGCAATTCGTCAAGGATTGCGGCTGCGACTTCGTGCAGGGCTGGCTGTTCGGCAAGCCCTCGGTCGAGGTCAAGGACTTCGTGCCCTATCCCAACTCGGACCTGCTCAAGCGGCGCGCGCGGTGATCATCGTTTGCGAAGATCCTTGACCACGGCCAGCAGGACGCCCATGCGGCGGATCTCGACGATCACCGGGGCCTCGATGATGCGGTCGCAATCGACCTGGGTCGAGGACAGGAAGAAATCGACGTTCGGCCAGTTGTCGTCGCGCACCAGCCGGGTCGGGGCGTAGGTGGTGACCTGGAGGGGGTCGGCGCACACCCCGACACCCCAGGGGGCCGTGCGGTCGGGGGCCTCGGCGGCCAGCTTGTCGGCCAGCAGCAGGCTGGCCTCGCGCAGGCTGTTGGACCAGTAATCCATCTCCCAACGGCGGTCGGCGCCGGCCAGCCCGCCGATCAGGGGGTTGTAGTAGACGTACTGGTTGGGATGCAGCGCGATCAGCATGCCGACATGACCGGCCGCCGTGACGCCCAGCGCGGCGGACAAGAGGGCGCCGCGCCGCCGGCCGCCTTGCTCGACCAGTCGCCAGACATGCTCGAAACCCAGGGCTCCGAGCGCCGCGAGCGGCGGCAGCACGAACAGGAAGTGGCGTATTCCGTTGTAAAGCGGCGCGTCGGCGGCCACGGCATAGGCCACCGGGACGGCCGCCGCCAAAACCACCGTCACGATGGCCGGCGAGACCGGCGCCCAGCCCCGGCGCGCCAGGGCGGCGAGGCCGAGCAGCAGCCCGAGATGGTAATAAAGCGGCAGCTTGATCAGCAGATAGATAAGCAGGTAGGCGCGCGGCACCTCGGTGGCGAGGTACGTCACGCCATTCATGATGGTGGTGATCGGATAGGGGAACTTGCTGAAGGTGGCGACCGCCTCGAAGATGTTGCCGGGCGCCCGCACCGACCACGGCCAGAACAGCGCCATCAGCGCCAGGAACAGGATCAGTCCCGGAATCAGCCGGGCGACGATCAGGCCGGCGTCGCGCGCCGCAATGGCGGGACGCCCGGTTCTCCACAGATGGATCGCCACCGGCGCGGCCAGCCACACCAGGCTCATCACCACGCCGAAACGAACGCCGACCGCCAGCCCGGCGAACAGTCCGAACAGCAGCCCCGAGGACAGGCGGGGGCGCGGCAACTCGGGCAGCATCCTGAGAACCGCCCAGGTCGTCCAGGCGACCGCCGCGGCGAAGGGGACGTCCTTGGTGTGATTGAACATCCCGCCCCACCACACGCCGCTCAGCGCCAGGATGGCGGCGGCCAGGAAGCCGGCCCTCTCGCCAGCGAGGCGCGCCCCGATCCGCCACGTCGCGGCGATTCCGGCCAGCCCGGCCAGCGCCGACAGCAGGTGGCGCGTCTCGTACTCCTGGAACGGCAGCAGCGGAGCCAGCAGCACCGCCACCATGTCGAACAGGCCGCCATAGAGGTACAGGTTCTTGTAGGAAAAGGCGGAGAGGTCGGCGCCGCCCGAACGGTAGAAGTCGATCAGCAGCTTGCCATAGACGTGCTGCACCTCTTCGTCGTTGCTGATGCCGTAGTCGCGGAAGGTCGCCAGGACCACCACGCCCAGCAGCCCCAGCAGCGCCCAGGTCGCCCGCCCCCAGTCGCGCTGGGCGTTCATTCAGGCGCCGCTTCGATCGACGGGCGTGTCGCCATCGAGTCCCACCGTGTCGGACAGCAGATAGAGCGGGCGCCGCTTCACCTCGGTGTGAACGCGGCCCAGATATTCGCCGATGATCCCCAGGGTGACCAGTTGCAGGCCGCCCAGGAACACCACCGCCGTGAACAGCGAGGTGTAGCCCGGCAGATCGCGCCCGTGCAGCAGCGCCCACAGCAGCACGAACAAGCCGTAAAGCCCCGAGATCGCCGAGATGCCGAAGCCGAACCACGACCACATGCGCAAGGGCACGTTGCTGAACGACACCAGCCCGTCCATCGCGAACAGGAACAGCTTCCACAGATTGAAGGTCGAGCGGCCGGCGAAGCGTTGCTCGACGTCGTAATCGATGCCGGTCTGGCGGAAGCCGACCCAGCTCATCAAGCCCTTCATGAACCGGCTGCGTTCGGGCATGGCGTTCAGCGCGTCGACCACCTTGCGGTCGAGCAGCCTGAAATCGCCGGCGCCCTCGGGGATCGTCACCTCCGAGACCAGCCGGAACAGCCAGTAGAACGCCCCCGAAGCCATCTTGCGCGCCGCCGAATCGGTGTCGCGCCGCCGCCGCTGGGCGTAAACCATCTGCCAGCCCTCGCGCCACAGCCGCACGAAATCGGCGATCAGCTCGGGCGGGTGCTGAAGGTCGCTGTCCATCAGCACCACGGCCTCGCCGCGCGCGTGGTTCAGGCCGGCGGTCAGCGCCACCTCCTTGCCGAAATTGCGCGCGAAGCGCAGCACGCGGATGCGCGGGTCGGCCAGCGCCACGTCGCGCAGCTTTTCAAAGGTGGCGTCGCGGCTGCCATCCTCGACGCACAGCACCTCGAAGGACAGCCCAAGCCCCTCGAGCACCGGCATCAGGCGCGCGAACAGGGCGGCTACGCCCGCCTGCTCATTGTGGAAGGGCAGGACGACCGTCAGCACGCACGGCTCGGGGTGAGCCGCGGTCGGGCGCGACGAAGCGACGTCGGCGGTCAGGAGGACGTTCATTGCACGAATAAAGCGCTATCCCTTGTCACCGGCTCATTGCTCGGCCAGCATGGGCGATTGTCGCAAATCCTCGTACCCGTCCGCAAGGGACGTGTGGACCATGCCCCAAGGAACATCCTCAGGTCGCCCCTTCGTGCTGTGCGCCGATGACTACGGCCTGTCCCCAGGCGTGTCGCGGGGCATCTTGATGTTGATACGGATGGGCCGCGTTTCCGCCACCGGCTGCATGGTGACCATGCCGCAATGGCCGGCCCTCGCGCCCGCGCTGGCCGAAATCG
>JADGAL010000214.1 GCA_015232025.1 Alphaproteobacteria bacterium | reverse complement strand
CGATCGCCCGATCCATTTCCGGCACCGGGCGCACATCGGCCGGCTTCAACTTCAGGATGTCGGAAACGCCGTCGACCAGGATGCCGATGGTGCGCGCGCCGACCGCGACGACGATCACCACATGATCCGCAACGCCATCGACCACGGCATCGAATCGCCCGAGGACCGCATCGCGGTGGGCAAGCAGCCGGAAGGCACGATCTGCCTGTCGGCCGAGCATCGCGGCGGGCGCATCGTCATCCGCATCGACGACGACGGGCGCGGCATCAATCGCGAACGCGTGGTCGAGAAGGCCATCGAGAAGGGCCTGGTCGCGCCCGGCGCCACCCTGACCGACGAAGAGATCGACAACCTGATTTTCGCGCCCGGCTTCTCGACCGCCTCGACGGTGTCGGCGATCTCGGGACGCGGCGTCGGCATGGACGTGGTCAAGCGCAACATCCAGCAACTGGGCGGCCGGGTGTTCATCATCTCGAAGCCCGGCGAAGGCACCACCTTCATGCTGACCCTGCCGCTGACCCTGGCGGTGCTGGACGGCATGATCGTCTCGGTCGGGCGCGAGACCTACGTGCTGCCCCTGGCCAACGTGATCGAAAGCCTGCGGCCCAACGAGGCCGACATCTATCGGGTGGTCAGCGGCGGCGAAATCCTGCTGCTGCGCGGCGAATACGTGCCGCTGGTCCCCCTTTACAAGCTGTTCCATGTGCGTGGCGGGGTTGACGAGGCGGCGGGCGGCGTGGTCGTGGTGGTCGAGACCGAAGACAGCGGCAAGGTCGGCCTGCTGGTCGACGGGCTGGTCGGCCAGCAGCAAGTCGTCATCAAAAGCCTTGAACCCAATTACGACCCGGTGCCCGGCATCGCCGCCGCGACGATCCTGGGCAATGGCCGCGTGGCGCTGATCCTCGACGTTTCCAGCCTGCGGGAAATGTCGGTGGCGCGCGCCCGGGCGGCCCGTCCCGCACTCACCTCCGGCGTTCTGGAGTTCGCGTCATGACCGAAAAGCGTGCGATGCAGCTGGCGGCCGTCAACGGCTCGGACGGGGTGCCGTTCACCTCGGACGACGAGTTGCAGTTCATCAGCTTCACGATCGGCGCCGAGGATTACGGCGTCGACATCATGGCGGTGCGCGAAATCCGCGGCTGGACCGACACCACCGCCCTGCCCAACTCGCCGCAATATGTGCGCGGCGTGATCAACCTGCGCGGCGTCATCGTGCCCATCTTCGATCTGCGCGCCCGCTTCGGGCTGGGCTCGACCGACGCGACCAAGACCCATGTGGTGATCGTCGTCGCGGTCGGCGCGCGCACCATCGGCATCCTGGTCGACGGCGTTTCCGACATCCTGAAGTTGAAGCCGGCCGATGTGCGCCCGGTGCCGGAAATGGATCGGGCGATCGACGACGCCTACCTTAGCGGACTGGTCACGGTGGGCGAGCGGGTGGTGGCGGTGATCGACCTGCCGCGCCTGTTCGAGACCTCGACGATCATCACCGGGCAGGCCCTCTCGCACCTCGGCCACTAAGCATGTCGCGATCCCCCGCCCTGGCGTCGGCGCCCGGCATGGAATTCGGCTTGGCCGACGCCGAATTCCGCGGCCTGCGCGACCTCATCCGCAAGCACACCGGGATCGCGCTGCACGACACCAAGCGCGCCCTGGTGCAGGCCCGGCTGGGCAAGCGCCTGCGCCAGTTGGGGATCGAGGGGTTCCCGGCCTATGTCGCCTTCCTGGCGGGACCGGACGGGCCGGGCGAGATCCGCCAGGTGATCAACGCCATCACCACCAACCTGACCCGCTTCTACCGCGAGCCGCACCATTTCGAGCATCTCCAGCACCAGGCCCTGCCCTATCTGGTCCGCGAGCGGGCGGCCACCAAGCGCCTGCGGCTGTGGTCGGCCGGCTGCTCGTCGGGCGAGGAGCCTTATACCCTGGCCATGACGGTGCTGGCCGGCGTGCCCGACATCGCCCGCTGGGACGCCCGCGTCCTGGCCACCGACATCGACACCGAGATGGTGCGCACCTGCAAGGAGGGCGTCTACGCCGCCGAGCAGGCCGAGCCGCTGCCGGCCGAGTGGCATCGCCGCCACCTGTCTTCCACCGATCGCCCCGACCGGCTGACGGTCGGCGACGCGGCGCGCCGTCTGGTCACCTGCAAGCCCCTGAACCTGCTCGACCCGTGGCCGATGAAGGGGCCGTTCGACATCGTCTTCTGCCGCAACGTGGTGATCTATTTCGACCACGACACCCAGGTCGAGTTGTTCGCGCGCATCGCCGCGATCATGGCCGACGACGCTTGGCTGTATGTCGGCCATTCCGAAAGCCTTTTCCGCGTCGCGCCCCAGTTCAAGCTGGTCGGCCGCACGATCTACCGCAAAACCGGCACCGGCTGAGAAAGAAGGGCGCGATGGAGAAGGTTACCGTTTTGATCGTCGACGACTCGGCTTTGGTCCGACAATTGCTGGCGGCCATCCTGTCGCGCGATCCACAGATCGAGGTGGTCGGCGCCGCGCCCGACCCGCTGGTGGCGCGCCAGATGATCAAGGACCTCAATCCGCGCGTCATCACCCTGGATGTCGAGATGCCCCGCATGGATGGCATCGCCTTCCTTGAAAAGATCATGCGGCTGCGCCCCATGCCGGTGGTGATGGTCTCGACGCTGACCCAGAAGGGCGCCGACACCACCTTGCGCGCCCTGGAGATCGGCGCCGTCGACTTCGTCGCCAAGCCGACCATGGATCTGCAATCGGGCCTGGAAGCCATGGCCGCCGAACTGGTCGCCAAGGTCAAGGCCGCCGCCCAGGCCCGCGTGCGTCCGCGCAGCGAGCAGGCCATTTCCGCCGACCGGCCGCCCGCGCCGCGCATGGGCGTGATGTCCAGCGACCGGCTGCTGGCGATCGGCGCCTCGACCGGCGGCGTCGAGGCGATCACCGAGGTTCTGCGCGGCATGCCCGCCGATTGCCCGCCGATCGTCATCACGCAGCACATGCCGCCCCAATTCACCACCAGCTTCGCCCGCCGTCTCGACACCCTGGCGGCGCCCAACGTCGCCGAGGCCCAGGACGGCGAAAGGCTGGCGCGCGGGCATGTCCGCGTGGCGCCCGGCGGGCATCATCTCGAGGTTCTTCGCGATGCGGGCGGCTGGGTCTGCCGCATTCACGAGGGCGCGGCGGTCAGCGGCCACCGACCGTCGGTCGACGTGCTGTTCTCGTCGGTCGCCCAGGCGGCCGGAGCGCACGGCGTCGGCGTGATCTTGACGGGAATGGGCCGCGATGGCGCCCAGGGCCTTCTGGCGATGCGCCAAGCGGGTGCCCACACGGTGGGCCAGACCGAGGCGAGCTGCGTGGTCTACGGAATGCCGAAGGCCGCCTTCGAAGTGGGCGGAGTTGAAAAACAAGTGGCGCTCGAAAAGATCGCCGAGAACGTGCTGGCGCTTTGCCGGATCGGCAAGACCGCCGGCTGACGTGGAGAGGGACCATGCCTGTCGCCAAGTCGCTGCGTGTGCTGATCGTCGACGATCAGGCGAGCATCCGCGGCATCACGCGTTACATTCTGCAGCAGATCGGCATCAACCAGGTGACCGACGCCAGCCATGGCGTCCAGGCGCTGGAGGCGTTGAGGGTCCGCCCATTCGATCTGGTCGTTTCGGATTGGAACATGGATGTCATGGATGGTTTGGAGTTGCTCAAAACCATCCGCGCCGACGAAAAGCTGAAGAAGACGCCGTTCATCATGGTCACCGGCCAGGCCGACAAAAGCCTGGTGATGACCGCCGCCAAGGCGGGCGTGAACAACTACGTCATCAAGCCGTTCAACGCCGCCACGCTGAAGACCAAGATCGAACAGGTTCTGGGCAAGCTGACGTGAACCAGGGCGCCGCCACGACCGAGGTCAAGAAGGGTACCGGGGTTGGGGCGGGCCATGTCGTCGTCGTGGGCAACGAGAAGGGCGGTTCGGGGAAGACCACGACGGCGATGCACTTGGCGGTGGCGCTGATGCATTTGGGATTCAAGGTATCCACCATCGACGTCGACGGCCGGCAACGGTCGCTGACCCGCTATGTCGAGAACCGCGCCGCCTTCGCCGACGCGAACGGCCTGGATCTGCCGCGCCCCGATCACCGGCTGGTGCGCCGTTCGCCGCGCGACAGCGCCACCGACGCCGCCGCCGAGGAGCGCGAGGCGTTCCTGGCCAGCTTGGCCGAGGCGATGAAGGCCGACTTCGTGGTGATCGACTGCCCCGGATCGGATGGTTGGCTGCCCCGGCTGGCCCATATCCAGGCCGACACGCTGGTCACGCCGCTGAACGACAGCTTCATCGACCTCGACCCGCTGGTCGAGATGAAGCCCGGCACCCTGGACCCCGAGAAACTGGGCGTCTATCTGGAGATGATCTGGGAACAGCGGCAGGAACGCCGCCGCCAGAAGCGCTCCGGCCTCGACTGGGTGGTGGTGCGCAATCGCCTGTCCGCCCTGGCCGACCGCAACAAGCGCGCCCTGGCCGACGTGCTGGCCAAGCTGGCGCCGGTGATCGGCTTCCGGGTGGCGCCGGGCATCGGCGAACGGGTGATCTTCCGCCAACTTTTTCTCGACGGGCTGACCGCGCTGGATGTCGGGCTGCCCGGCGTGCCGGTGGTCGCCACCGCGTCGCATGCGGCCGCCCGCCGCGAGATCCTGGGCTTGGTTCGCGCGCTTTGGCTTCCCCGCGTGGACGCCAAGCTCGACGCGATGGCCTGAGGGGGCGGCGATGGACAAACTCAACCTGCGCGAAAAAATCTACAATCACGATCTTTGGCTGAAGCGGCGGCCGGGCGGCGTGTGCGCCGATTTCGGCGGGCTCGACTTGGCGGGCGCCGACCTGCGCCGCCTCGACCTGCGCGGCGCCTCGTTCGCCGAGGCCGATCTGAGCCACGCCAATCTGAGCGGCGCCAAGCTGGACGGCGCCGATCTGTTCGGCGTGCGCCTGGACTTCGCCATCCTGCGCCAGACCGCGCTTGACGGCGCCGACCTGCGCGGCGCCAGTCTGAACAATTGCGACCTGACCGAGGCCAGTCTGGCCGGCGCCGTGCTGCGCCGCGGCCTGCGCATGGCCCAGGCGGGCGAAGGGCCGGTCCAGGTGGTGCCCGTGCAATTGCGCGAGGCGGTGCTCGAAGGCACCGACATGAGCAACGCCGACGCGCTGGGCGCCGACATGACGGGCGCCCGCATGGCCGACGTCATTCTGCGCGGCGCCAACCTGACCGGGGCCGACCTGTCGGGCGCCGATCTGTCGAACGCGACGCTCGATCAGGCCGAGATGACCGACGCCCTGATGCTCGACACCTGCATGACCGGCGTCGATCTCGACAATGTCGACATGCGGCGGGCGGCCCGCATCGCGCCCGGAGGCGCCGACCAGGGCTTGGTCGACCAGGTCGGCAGTCATTCGCGCTGGCTGGCCGATGGCGACGGGGCGCCGCTCAAGCTGGAAGGCGCCGATCTGGCCGGCGCCGATCTGGCCGGGTTGGACCTCAGCGGCGCGGTGATGCTGCGCGCCCGCCTGTGCGGCGCCAATCTGCGCGGCACGCGGCTGGTGCTGGCCAATCTCGAAGGCTGCGATCTGCGCCGCGCCGACCTGCGCGACGCCGATTTGCGCGGCGCCGTGCTGCGCGACGCCGACCTTGGCGCGGCCGATCTGCGCGGCGCCGATCTGCGCTCGGCCAAGAACCATCCCACCAATCTTCGGGGCGCCAAGCTGCGCGACACGCTGATGGACGGGGCGCGCTTCGACCCCGGCGTGGTGGCGCCATGAACGACCGCGCCATCGTCGCCTCGCCCGGCCAGTCGGCCCGCCGCTATCTCGATCAGGCGACCGGCCTGACCATGGTTCAGGTCCAGCAGGGCGACTGCTACGTCACCAACGACCCCAACGAGGTGCTGTGCACCGTGCTGGGAAGCTGCGTCGCCGCCTGCGTGCGCGACGAGGCGATCGGCTGGGGCGGCATGAACCACTTCCTGCT
>JADGAL010000213.1 GCA_015232025.1 Alphaproteobacteria bacterium | reverse complement strand
TGCCGCGGCTGCCGCTGGGGCCGGGGAAGGCCACGCTGGCGGTGGCGGCTTGCGCGGCGCCGGTGCTGTTCGGCTTCGTGGCGCCGGCCGCCGTGCTCGGCGCCTGGGCGATCGAGGCGCTGCCGGGGCTCGATTCGCGCTTCTTCGAGCATGCGCTGAACAGCTTCCTTCTGGCGTCGGCGGCGGCGGTGGCGGCGGTGCTCGCCGCCTTGGTGATGGCCTATGGCCAGCGCCTGCATCCCGATCGCGTGACGCTCTCGGCGGTTCGGGTGGCCAGTCTGGGCTACGCGGTGCCGGGCTCGGTGATCGCGGTCGGCGTCATGGTGCCGCTGTCGGCGATCGGCAACGCCACCGGAGTGCTGCTGACCGGCACGGTGGTCGGGCTGGTCTACGCCTATCTGGTGCGCTTCCTGGCGGTCGGCTTCAACACCGTCGAGGCCAGCCTGTCCAAGGTGACGCCCTCGATGGAGGGGGCGGCGCGCACCCTGGGCTTCGCCCCGCTGGCCACCCTGCGCCGGGTGCATGTGCCGGTGATGCGCGGCAGCCTGTTGACGGCGGCGCTGCTGGTGTTCGTCGACGTGCTGAAGGAATTGCCGGCCACCCTGATCATGCGGCCATTCAATTTCGACACCCTGGCGGTGCAGGCCTTCCAAGCCGCCTCGGACGAGCGGCTGGGCGACGCGGCGGCGCCGGCCTTGGCGATCGTCGTGGTGGGAATCGTGCCGGTCGTGTTATTGAGCCGCGCGATCGCTCGATCGCGGCCGGGGAGCGCATCATGAAGGACGCGATCGTGACGAGTGAAGCGGGACTCGTGCTCGACGAGGTCGGCCACGCCTATGACGGCCGCATGGTGGTCGAGGAGGTCAGCCTCGCCGTGGCGCCGGGCGAACTGGTCTGCCTGCTCGGCCCCTCGGGCTGCGGCAAGACCACCACCTTGCGGATCGCCGCCGGGCTGGAATATCCGCTGGCCGGCAGCGTTCGCCTGGACGGGCGGGTGGTGGCGGACGGCCGCACCAACATCCCGCCCGAGTCGCGCGGGGTGGGCTTCCTGTTCCAGGATTTCGCGCTGTTTCCCCATCTCGACGTGTCCGGCAACGTGGCCTTCGGCATCGAAGGGCTGCCTGCGGCGGCGCGCGCCCATCGGGTCGCCGCGATGCTGGAATTGGTCGGCATGGCGGCCTACGCGCGGTCGTGGCCGCACATGCTGTCGGGCGGTCAGCAGCAGCGGGTCGCGCTGGCCCGCGCGCTGGCGCCCAGTCCCAAGCTGATGCTGCTCGACGAGCCGTTCTCGGGGCTCGACTCGCGGTTGCGCGATCAGGTGCGCGACGAGACCCTGCACGTCCTCAAATCGACCGGGGTGTCGACCATGATGGTCACCCACGATCCCGAGGAGGCCATGTTCATGGCCGACCGCATCGCCCTGATGCGCGACGGGCGGGTGGTCCAGATGGGGCCGCCGGCCGAGCTTTACTGCCGCCCCGCCGACGCCTTCGTGGCGGCCTTCTTCGGCGAGGTCAACCGCATCCCCGGATTGGTCGAGGCGGGCGCTCTGGCCAGCCCGTTCGGCCCGATCCCGGCGCCCGGCCTGGCCGATGGCGCCCCGGCCGAAATCCTGATCCGGCCCGAGGCGCTGCATCTGGTGCCTTTGGCCGGCAACGAGACGGCGCCCTGCCAAGCGCAGGTGATCGCGGCGCGCATGCTGGGTCGCACCAGCCTGATCCATCTGCGGGTCGAGCGGGCCGAGGGGGCTTTGCACCTTCATTCCCGGATGCCGGGGCGTTTCCTGCCCAGCGAGGGCGAGATCCTGGAACTGCGGCTCGATCGCGCGCTGGCCTTCTGTTTCCCGACCACCCATCCTAATTGAGTGGCTGGGCAAGGGAAGCATTGCGGGCATCCAGGTCTTTTGCCATGATCCCCGCCCAACCGGCGAAACGACCTTCGGAGAAATTCCCTCATGGGCAGCTTCAGTCTGTGGCACTGGATCGTCGTCCTGATCATCGTCCTGCTGCTGTTCGGCGCCGGCAAGATTCCGCGGCTGATGGGCGATCTGGCCAAGGGCGTCAAGGCCTTCAAGTCCGGCATGCGCGAGGATGACGAGCCCGTCGGCGACGCCAAGAAGTCGATTTCCTCGGAGGCGTCGCCCGCCGCCGTGCCGGAAAACAAGGACCAGTCCGTAAAGAACTGAGCCCGCGCGCGGAGCCGCGCCCATGTTCGACATCGCGTGGTCCGAAATGGCCGTGATCGCCACGGTGGCCCTGCTGGTCATCGGGCCGAAGGATCTGCCGCGCGTGCTGCGCAGCGTGGGTCAATGGGTCCGAAAGGGCCGCATGATGGCGATGGAGTTCCAGCGCGGCCTGGAAGACATCGCCAGGGATTCGCAGTTGGACGACGTGCGGCGCGAGATCGAGAAGACCGGCCGCATCGACTTCAAGGGCGAAATCGAAAAGGCGGTGGACCCCAAGGGCGAGATCGAACAGGCCTTCCGCATGGAGGAGGAATCGGGCGTGCGCCGCGACCCGGTGCCGCTTGACGACCCGGCGGTCAATTCCGAGGCCGGAACGCCGCCCCCCGAACCCCCGCCCGAAGGCGCCAAGCCGTGACCGCCGCGATCGATCCCGACGACGGCAAGATGCCGCTGCTCGAACATCTGATCGAGCTGCGACGCCGGCTGCTCTATTCGGCGCTGGCCTTCATCGTCGCCTTCCTGGTCTGCTACGCCTTCGCGCAGCAGATTTACGGCTTTTTGGTCCAGCCGCTGGCCGACATCCTGGCCAAGCAGGGCGGCGAGCGGCGGATGATCTACACCGCGCTGACCGAGGCCTTCTTCACCTACATGAAGGTGGCCGCGTTCTCGGCCCTGTACGTCACCTTCCCGGTGATCGCCGGCCAGCTTTGGGCGTTCATCGCGCCTGGCCTCTACAAGCACGAGAAGAAGGCGTTCCTGCCCTTCCTGATGGCCACCCCGGTGCTGTTCACCTTGGGCGCCGCGCTGGTCTATTTCCTGATCCTGCCGATGGCGTGGTCGTTCTTCATCAGCTTCGAGACGCCGGTCGGCGAGGGCGTTCTGCCGATCCAGCTTGAAGCCAAGGTGGGCGAGTATCTGTCGCTGGTGATGACCCTGATCTTCGCCTTTGGCATCGCCTTCCAGCTTCCCGTGGTGCTGACCCTGATGGCCCGCGTCGGCTTGGTCACCGCCAAGGGTTTGGCCGAGAAGCGCCGCTACGCCATCGTGGGCATCTTCATCGCCGCCGCCATCCTGACGCCCCCCGACGTGATCAGCCAGTTGGGCCTGGGCATTCCGATGATGATCCTCTACGAAATCTCGATCTTCGCCTGCCGCCTCGTCGAGAAGAAGCGCAAGGAGGTCGAGGACGCCTATGACGACGGCGTCGAGGAGACGGACTTCAACGCGAGCTGATCCCTTGGATTCTCGCGGCCGAATCGGGTAGACTGGTCCTCATGGAACGCTCGGACAAAGACGAAATCCTCGCCGCGATCGGCCAAATGGCCGCGCATCTGGGCGCGCGGATGGATGGCCTCGAATCCAAGGTCGACCGCCTGGGTACGAAGATCGACGCGCTCGGCGACCGGGTCACCCGCGTCGAGGGGCAGATGAGCATCATCGTATCGTGGATGCAGTCGATGGACCAGCGCTTCACCGCCCTCATGCACCCCTACGAACCCAGAAAGCCGGCCGCCGAGTAAGTCGCCCCGGACATTGATCCAAAGCGCTTCCGGCTTTATAACGCGGCAGCAGCCAACAAGGAGCCGCGTCGGCCATGCTCGATATCAAGTGGATTCGCGACGAACCGGCCCAACTCGACGCGGCGCTCGCCCGGCGGGGGGCCGAGCCGATGTCGGCCCGCATCCTCGAACTCGACCAGCGCCGCCGCGCCGCCCAGACCGCGTTGCAGGAGATGCAGGCGCGCCGCAACGAGGCGTCGAAACAGATCGGCGGGGTGCGCAAGCAAGGTGGCGACGCCCAAGCCTTGATGGACGAGGTGGCCGGGCTGAAGGACCGCATGGCCGCGCTCGAAGCCGAGGAGCGCGACCTTGGCCTCGAGATCGACGGCGTGATGGCCCGGCTGCCCAACACGCCGGCCGCCGACGTGCCCGAGGGCCTGGACGAGTCCGCCAATGTCGAACTGCGCCGGGAAGGCCAACCGCGCGAGTTCGACTTCGCGCCGCTGGCCCACGACGCCTTGGGCGAGAAGCTGGGGCTGATGGATTTCGAACGCGCCGCCCGGCTGTCGGGCGCCCGCTTCGTGGTGCTGAAGGGGCCGCTGGCCCGCCTGGAACGCGCCATCGCCAATTTCATGCTCGACCTGCAAACCGGCGAGCATGGCTATACCGAGGTCAATCCGCCGCTGATGGTGCGCGACGAGGCGCTGTTCGGCACCGGCCAGCTTCCCAAATTCGGCGAGGATTTGTTCCGCACCGCGCAGGGCCATTGGCTGATCCCCACCGCCGAGGTGCCGCTGACCAATCTGGTCGCCGACGAGATCCTGGCCGAAACGGCGCTGCCGATCCGCATGACGGCGTTGACGCCGTGCTTCCGCTCCGAGGCCGGCGCGGCGGGCAAGGACACCCGCGGCATGATCCGCCAGCACCAGTTCATGAAGGTCGAGATGGTGTCGATCGCCCATCCCGACCAGTCCGAGGCCGAGCACGCCCGCATGACCGCCTGCGCCGAGGAGGTGCTGAAACGTCTGGGCCTGCCCTATCGCGTGGTGGTGCTGTGCGCCGGAGACATGGGATTCTCGGCCCGCAAGACTCATGACATCGAGGTTTGGATGCCGGGGCAGGGGGCTTATCGCGAAATCTCGTCCTGCTCGAATTGCGGCGACTTCCAGGCGCGCCGCATGCGGGCGCGCTACCGCCCCGAGGACGGCAAGGGCACCCGCTTCGTCCATACCCTGAACGGCTCGGGGCTGGCGGTCGGGCGCACCTTGATCGCGGTGATGGAGAACTGGCAGCAGGCCGATGGCTCGATTCTGGTTCCCGAGCCGTTGCGCCCCTACATGGGCGGCCTGGACGTCGTCCGCGCCTGATGTTTCCGCCGATCACCGACCTGTCGGGCGCGCGCATCCTCGTTTCCAATGACGACGGGATCGGCGCGCCCGGCATCAAGCTGCTGGAACGCGTCGCCCGCGCCCTGTCGCGCGACGTCTGGGTGGTGGCGCCCGAAAGCGAACAAAGCGCGGTGGCCCATTCGCTGACCATCCGCAGGCCCTTGCGCATGCGCAGGCTGTCGCGGCGCCGCTGGGCGGTGGACGGCACGCCCACCGACAGCGTGTTGCTGGCGATCAATCACCTGCTCAAGGACAAGAAGCCCGACCTCGTGCTGTCGGGCATCAATCGCGGCGGCAATCTGGGCGAGGACGTCACCTATTCCGGCACGGTGGCCGCCGCCATCGAGGGAACCCTGCTCGGCGTGCCGTCGATCGCCCTGTCGCAATACATGTCGCCCGGCAACCCGCCGCGCTGGTCGACCGCCGAGCATTTCGCCGCCGAGGTGATCCGCCGCGTCACGGCGGTGGGCTGGGGCCGGGGCGTGCTGATCAACGTCAACTTCCCCGACGTCCCGCCGCCCGCCGTCACCGGCATCGCCATCACCCGCCAAGGCAAGCGCAAACTGGGCGACGATCTGATGGAGCGCATCGACCCGCGCGGCGAGACCTATTTCTGGATCGGCGCCCAGCGCGCCGAGGAGCGCTCGGCGCCCGGCACCGACATCGACGCGGTGGTCGGCGGCGCCGTCGCCGTGACTCCCCTGCGCGTCGACCTGACCGATCAGCAGACCATGCGGCAACTGGAAACCGTGTTCGCCGCCAGGGCCTTGATGGAATGATGCGGGCGAGACGCACCATCCATACCAGCCGCCATTGCGGCGGCGGCGGCCAAGCGCGCGGCACGCGCCTGACTCGCTTGGCGGAAAGCAGGTGTGGAAACACCAAGGACACCAAGCGGGCGGCGATTTGCCCGTACAGTCGCGGTCCCTTGGTGACTCTTGGTGTCCTTGGTGCCTTGGT
>JADGAL010000212.1:5609-6033 GCA_015232025.1 Alphaproteobacteria bacterium | reverse complement strand
CAAAGCGCCGAGACGAGAAGCGTGTGCATGGCGACTCCGTGGCTGACCTCGCCATCGATGATAGGCGCCGGCCGCGCCGCGTTCAAGGCGACCGCAAGGCACAGCTCATACTATGTTTCCTTCTGGGTTTCCTTCTGGAAACGGCGTATTATAAATTAATCGTTAATGTGGGTGCGGTGTGCCCACTTGGATTCCGAAAGATCATGGCCCTCTCGTCCAACAAGGTATCGGCCGCGTCCGCGGTCGGCACGTCAAGCGCCCCGGCAAGGCCGGCGGCGACGGCGCGCGCCTTTTCGGCGACGAGCGTGCCGCAGATCGACAACATCCATTATGGCGTTCCGGCCGGCCCCGACCGGGACTGGGTGCGCTCGGAGGAATGGGGGACCGGAGGCGGCAGCGGCGCGCGCCAGCGCGGCAAGGCCCA
>JADGAL010000212.1:0-5490 GCA_015232025.1 Alphaproteobacteria bacterium | reverse complement strand
GCCTTCGTCGCCGAGATCCACCGCGGCGTGGGTGTATACGAGTCCAATATGAGGGTCATCGCCGGCACCAACCGGCCCCTCGGGCGAACCTTCAGCCGATATTTCTAAGGCGATCGGTTCGGACGCTCGGGCCGCCCTCCATGCCGATTTGGCACCCCTCGCGAGCCCTTGTTCCAGCGGCGGGATAATTCTTCCTGTTGGGAGTTGAACAGGCGCTCCGATTGGCTTAGCTTCGGCACCGAACGGAATGGGGCCGCCGGGGCGGCCAGTCGATCCAGGGGGTTGGTGCATGAAGGTCGTTCTGATCGTGGACGACTCCACGGTGATCCGAAAGGTGGCGGGCAAGATCGTGCGGGAGCTGGGCTTCGAGACGCTCGAAGCGGCGGACGGCCGGCTCGCCTTGGATCAGTGCGAGAAGCGGATGCCCGACGCGGTTCTGCTGGACTGGAACATGCCGGTCATGGACGGGCTCGACTTCCTCAGGCAAATGAGGAAGATGCCGGGCGGAGACGCGCCGCAGGTGCTGTTCTGCACGACCGAGAACGACATGAACCACATTCAGCAGGCGCTTGAGGAAGGGGCGAACGAATACATCATGAAACCCTTCGACAGCGAAATCATCGAAGACAAGTTTCGTCAGGTCGGTCTGCTTTAGGGCAGGGGGAAGTCGATGCAGCCCGAGAACCTTGATTTCATCGCCAAGTTCCTCAAGGACCGCTCGGGCCTGGTGGTGACGGCCGACAAGGGCTATCTGCTCGACAGCCGGTTGACACCGCTCGCCCGCAAGCGCGCCATCAAGGACGTCGACAGCCTGGTGCAGCAATTGCGCACCGGCCGCGACGCCGAATTGGAACGGGCCGTGGTCGAAGCGATGACCACCAACGAATCGTTCTTCTTCCGCGATGGCAAGCCGTTCGATCAATTCCGCGACGTCGTGCTGCCGGCCCTGATGCAGGCGCGCGCCAGTCGCAAATCGTTCCGCATCTGGTGCGCCGCCGCGTCGAGCGGGCAGGAGCCCTACACGATCGCGATGATCCTCAAGGAGCAGGCGGCCAAGCTGGCCGGCTGGAAGGTCGAGATCGTCGGCACCGACATTTCGCACGACATCCTCGACCGCGCCAAGAAGGGCGTCTACTCGCAGTTCGAGGTGCAGCGCGGCCTGCCGATCCAGATGCTGGTCAAGTACTTCAAAAAGAAGGACGAGCTTTGGCAGATCGACGACAGCCTGCGGGCGATGGTCGATTACCGCCACCACAACCTGTTGCAGGACCTCAAGTCGCTGGGCAAGTTCGACGTGGTGTTCTGCCGCAACGTGCTGATCTATTTCGATCAGCCGACCAAGACGCGGGTGCTCGACGGGATCGCGGCGCAGATGCCGGCCGATGGCTGGCTTTATCTCGGCGGCGCCGAGACCGTGCTGGGCCTGACCGAACGCTTCAAGCCGATCGCCACCCAGCGCGGCGTCTACAGCCTGACCGGCGCGCCGGCCAAGGTCTAGCCGATCGCCTTGACCTCGAACCGCTCGGGGTCGTCGGAAAGCAGTTGCAGCGCCACGATGCCGTTGGCGCTGCGCACGATCATCTCGCAAAACCAGGTGCCGTCGTCGAGTCGCATCGGCTGACCGCGCTCGATCGAGCCCACCCCCTCGATATCCATGCTGAGCGAGTGATTGTCGCGGAACGAAATCTGGGCGACCGTCTTCATGGCCTCAACGCCTCTCGTGCGGGTTCGTGGCCAACACGCTGAGCCAAGCGAGAGGCGGCGTCAACCCCCGGCGCGGCGGGGTTCTCAATCGCGGTATCATGATACCGTGCTCGAAACCCGCGCGTTTCCAGGCCTTTCCGTGGTTGACAGGCGATCGTTCTGTGGCATACTCCGCCACCCATCGAGGAGGCGTTCGCGCCTTCCCCCGAAAACGTTTTGGTTGAGCCGTAGGTGCCATGAAGACCTATTCCGCAAAACCGTCCGAAGTCGAGAAGAAGTGGATCCTGATCGACGCCGACGGACTCGTCCTCGGCCGCCTCGCCAGCATCGTCGCGATGCGGCTGCGCGGCAAGCACAAGCCGACGTTCACCCCGCACATCGATTGCGGTGACAACGTCATCATCATCAATGCCGAGAAGGTCCACCTGACCGGCAACAAGCTGCGCGACAAGCGGTTCCATTGGCACACCGGCTGGCCCGGCGGCATCAAGGACCGGACCATGGGTCAGCTTCTCACGGGCAAGTACCCCGAGCGGGTGATTGTCAAGGCCGTCGAGCGCATGATCACGCGTGGCCCGCTCGGCCGTCAGCAGATGAAGAACCTGCGGGTCTATGGTGGCCCGGCCCATCCGCACGAGGCTCAGCAGCCCGAGGCTCTGGACGTCGCCGCCATGAACCCGAAGAACAAGAGGAGCGCCTAACCCATGGCCGAGGAGCTGAAGAGCTTCGCCGACCTGAAGTCGGTGACCCAGCCCGCCGCCCCCGAGCGCGAGCCGAAGATCGATCCCCAGGGCCGCGCCTATGCGACCGGCAAGCGCAAGAACGCGATCGCCCGCGTCTGGGTCAAGCCCGGCAACGGCAAGATCACGGTCAATGGGCGTGACGCCGCCGTGTATTTCGCCCGGCCGGTGCTGCGCATGATCATCAACCAGCCCTTCTCGGTGACCAACCGGGTCGGCGGTTTCGACGTGGTCTGCACCGTCACCGGCGGCGGCCTGTCCGGCCAAGCCGGCGCCGTGCGCCACGGCATCAGCCGCGCCCTGACCTTCTACGAGCCGGCCCTGCGCCCGCCCCTGAAGGCCGGCGGCTTCCTTACCCGCGATCCCCGCGTGGTCGAGCGCAAGAAGTACGGCAAGGCCAAGGCCCGCCGCAGCTTCCAGTTCTCGAAGCGCTGATCGAGGTCGTTTCGAGAAGGGGCGGAGGCTACGGCTTCCGCCCCTTTTCTTTTTTTGGGCGGCCATGTTAGCGTTCGCACATGCAAGCCCTGACATAAAGGCCGGCATGGTCTGGCTCGATGGGCGCAAGCTTGACATGAGCAAGAATTCATCCGGGCTCGCCACCCTCCGCAAGCTGGGTAAACCCATGGTCCCGGAGCAGGTCAACGACTTGGCCGTCCTGCTCGAGACCTTCCGAATCTTCGAGGTGGATGTCGCCAAGGCGAGAATGCCGTCCGCCGTCGCGGTGAGCGGAACCCTTGCCGCCGACGCCGGCAACCTCGCGTCGTTCCTGGCCTACTTGAAACAAAGCCACGAGCCGATCTTCGATCAAATCCTTGACGACATGCGGTACATCCTTCCGGGTTTCGCGGGTCTTCATCTCACACCCATCGGGGGCGCCGCGGCGGGAATGGTGGTCGAGATGGAGGAGCGGGGCTTGGGCGGACGAACCCCGCTTGCGGCGGCATCGTTCGGCACCATCCGCGCGCTGGCCCTCCTGGCCATGCTGCACGACCCCGATCCGCCGCGTCTCACCTGCGTCGAGGAGGTCGATCACGGCCTGCATCCCTACGCGCTCGACCGTCTCGTCGAGCGCCTGCGCGACGCGTCTCAGCGCACGCAGATGCTGGTGGCGACCCATTCGCCCGCCTTGGTCAACCGCTTGCGCTCGGACGAACTGATCGTCTGCGAGCGCGATCCGGCGACCGGCGCCTCGATCATTCCCGCCATCGACGCCGCGACGGTGCGCGCCATGGCCGCGGAAAGCGATTTGCTGCTCGGCGAGTTGTGGTTCAGCGGCTGCCTGGGCGGCGTCCCGTCGTGACCGCCCTGGTTTTGGTTTTCGGCGAGGACGACAACGATCGCGAGGCGGTGTGTCATCTGGCGCGCGCGTTGTGCCCTGGGGTGTGCCTGGCCAAGCGCCGCTCGCCGCTGGTCCTGACCAAGGGCCGCGCGGAAGCCGAGGCCCGCAAGCAGGCGAGCCGGATCGCCGCGGTGGTCCGGGCCGAACGCATCCGGTCGGAGATCCCGCTGGTCCTCGCGCATGAGGATTGCGACGCCGTCGAGCCGGCCCACGAGGCCCTGGCTGACAGAATCGAGGGCAATTTGAGTCGCGAGGGCATTCCGTGCGTGGCGGTCACGCCGGCTTTCGAAATCGAGGCGTGGTGGTTTCTGTGGCCGCGGGCGGTCACCGCCGTGAAAAGCCACTGGCGCGATCCCGGCCAGCAGGGCCGCGAGGTCGGTTTGATCGTCGATGCCAAAGAGGCTTTAAGACACGCGCTGCGCAAGCCGGGTGGTGATAGGCGCCACGACTACAAGGAAAGCGATTCGCCCAAGATCGCCGCCAAGGTGGGGGAGTTGGAATTGGTCGACCAGCCGCAGGCCCGTAGCGCGTCTTTCGCCCGTTTCGCGACAAAACTGCGGGTGGCTCTTCGCGACGGCGAAAAGTGAGGCATTGACCTGAGGGCGTTCTTCCCTCGAAATGCCGAACACATTTCGTCTTTGGGGAATTGTCATGGCCAACGACCAGATCCGCGCAGCCATACTGGGCGCGTCGGGCTACACCGGCGCCGAATTGCTGCGGATTCTCGCCCAGCATCCGCGTCTGAAGCCGGTCGCGCTGACGGCGGAGCGCAAGGTGGGGCAGGCGATCGGCGCGGTGTTTCCGCATCTGGCCGGCCTCGACCTGCCCGAGATGGTGGCCATCGACCAAGTGGACTATTCGGGCGTCGACGCGGTGTTCTGCTGTCTTCCGCATGGCACCACGCAAGACATCATCGCCGGCTTGCCGCCTCATGTGAAGATCGTCGACCTGTCGGCCGATTTCCGGCTGTCCGACCCGGCGGTCTACGCCAAGTGGTACGGACACGAGCACAAGGCGCCCGAATTGCAGAAGGGGGCGGTCTACGGACTGACCGAGTTGGCGCGCGACAGGGTGCGCGAGGCGCGGCTGGTCGCCAATCCCGGCTGCTACCCGACGGCCGCGCAGTTGCCGCTGATTCCGCTGATCCGCGCCGACATGATCAAGCACGGCGACATCATCATCGACGCCAAGTCGGGCGTCTCGGGCGCCGGCCGCGCCGCCAAGGAAGGCGCGCTGTTCTGCGAGGTCTCCGAGGGCATCCACGCCTATGGCATCGCCAGCCATCGCCACGCCCCCGAGATCGATCAAGGCTTGTCGGCGGCCTGCGACTACCCCGTGATCGCCAGCTTCACGCCCCACCTGATGCCGATGAGCCGGGGCATCCTCGCCACCATCTACGTGTCGATGCGCGAACACGACCTGACCGCCGCCGACCTGCGTAACGAACTGCGGCGGGTCTATGCCGACGAGCCGTTCGCGCGGGTGCTGCCCGAGGGCGTCGTTCCGGCCACCCGGCACGTGCGGGGCTCGAACTTCGCGCTGATGAACGTGTTCCCCGACCGCCTGCCGCACCGCGCCATCATCACCTGCGTGATCGACAATCTGGTCAAGGGCGCCTCGGGCCAGGCGGTGCAGAACATGAACGCGATGTTCGGCCTGCCCGAGACGATGGGCCTTGAACAGCAGCCGCTGTTCCCCTGAGCGTCC
>JADGAL010000211.1 GCA_015232025.1 Alphaproteobacteria bacterium | reverse complement strand
CAACAGCACGCCCGCGCCGCCTTGCTCCTTTTCCAGGCAATGGGCGCCGACCTGCACCGACATGCGGCCGGCCACCTCGCTCATCGGGGCGAGCAGCGGCAATCCGCCCTGCGCGTCGGTGACCGTCTCGTAAGCCACCGCGATGCAGCCCGAGGCGACCAGCGCGCGGGTCTGCGCCGCGTCGGGCGCCAGATGCAGATAGGTGAAGAGAAACTGGCCGGGCCGCAGCAGGCCGTATTCGGCGGGCTGCGGCTCCTTGACCTTGACCACCAGCTCGGCCTCGGCGAACACGGTGGCGGCATCGGGAAGGATGGTGGCGCCCGCCGCCCGGTAGTCGTCGTCGCCATGGCCGATGCCCAGCCCGGCCTGCGACTGCACCACGACCTCGTGGCCGTGATGCACCAATTCGCGAACCGAGCCCGGCGTCAGGCCGACCCGGTATTCGTGCGTCTTGATCTCTTTGGGAACACCGACGCGCACGGCTTCGCCCTCCGGCTATCTCGCAAGTGCGAAAGGACGACCCACAATGGACCGATCCTTCCCCAAATGCAAGATGAAGGCTGGCCGTTTTGGTTCAAGCCCAACCGGGCGCCGGCCTTGGCGAATCGGCGCGGTCGCGGCGCATCATCCAGGCCAGCAGCAGCAATCCGGGCAGCGCGGCGGCGGTGCTGAGCAGGAAAAACGACACCCAGCCCATCGCCTCGACCATCATTCCGCCCGAAGACGAGATCACCGTACGACCGAAGGCGGCCAGCGAGGATAGCAGCGCATATTGCGTGCCGGTGTAGCCAAGGCCGCACAGACGCGAGAGATAGGCCACGAAGGCGGCCGACCCCATGCCGCCGGCCAGGTTCTCGATGCCGATGGTCGCGGTCAGCATGGCGATGTCGTGGCCCGCCATCGCCTGGGCGGCGAACATCAGGTTGGACAGCATCTGCAAGACGCCGCAGACCATCAGGCTTTTCGGAATGCCGAACCGCGCCACCGCCACCCCGCCCAGGAAGGTGCCCAGAATGGTCGCCACGAAGCCGAACAGCTTGGACACGCTGGCGATCTCGCCCTTGCTGAAGCCCATCTGGATGTAAAAGGGGTTGGACATCATCCCGGCCAGCGCGTCGCCCAGCTTGTACAGCAGCACGAAGCACAGGATCGCCACCACCATCATGCCGTGCCGTTGGATCATGTCCTGGAAGGGCTCGGCCACCGCATCGCGAACCCAGGCCACGGCGCCCGCCGAGGCGGCCGGCGGCGCGGCGACGGTCGGCGGCTCGGGGCTGAGCAGCACGGTCAGCATGCCGATTCCCACCAGTCCGCCGGCCACCGCGTAGACCACCGGCCAGGGCGCCACGCCGGCCAGGAACAGCGCCCCCGCGCCGCTGGTCAGCATGGCGATGCGGTAGCCGAACTGCACGGCGGCGGCGCCCGCGCCGTATTGCTCCTCTTTCAGGATTTCGACCCGCCAGGCGTCGATCACGATGTCCTGGCTGGCCGAGCAAAAGGCCACCAGCACCGCCCACAGCGCCGTGTTCCAGGGAGACTCGGCCGGATTGGTGGCGCCCAGCATGACGATCGCCAGGATCAGCAACGCCTGGGTGAACAGCATCCAGCCCCGCCGCCGCCCGAACCCCGCCGTCAACAGGGGCAGCGGCAGCCGATCGACCAGCGGCGCCCACAGGAACTTGAAGACGTAGGGCGTGCCGACCAGCGAGAAGAAGCCGATCTCCTTGAGCGACACCCCCGTCTCGGCCATCCACACGGCCAGGGTCGAGCCGGTCAGCGCCAGCGGCAGCCCCGACGAGAAGCCCAGCAGCAGCACGGCGAAAATCCGCGGGTCGCGATAGACCCGCACCGCCGCGACCCAATCCCCCATCCCCGTCATGCTTATCCCCCCGCGAACCGCGCCAAGCGTTCGATCATCCAGTCCGGTCGATCGGCATGCGCCCAATGGCCGGCGCCGGGCACGGTTTCGATGCTGGCGGCGGGAAAAAACCGTCGGATCGCCGGCTCGGAACCCGGCACATAGGGCGAGGTCTCGCCGGCCAGCACCAGGGTCGGGCCGGAATAGGCGCCCTCGGCCAAGGGAAAGCCCATGATGTCGTCCATATCGGCGATCAACGCGTCGAGATTGACCCGCCAGCGCGCCGATCCGCCCTCGAAAACCAGGTTTTGCATCAGGAACAGGCGGATTCGCGGGTCGGGAATCTGGGGCTTCAGCGCCTCGTCGACCTGCGAACGGCGGGTGATCGCCGCAAGGTCGATCGCGCGCATGGCGCGGGCGTATCCGATCATCGAATGGCGATAGGCGACCGGCGCGATATCGACCGCCACCAAGCCGCCGACCAAGGCCGGGCGGGTCAGCGCCAGCACCATCGCCACCTTGCCGCCCATCGAGTGGCCGACCACCACCGGCCGGTCGAGCGGCGCCATGAAGGCGGCCAGATCCTCGGCCATGCCGAGATAATCCGAGGAGTCGGCCCACGGCGACTCGCCGTGATTGCGCAAATCGACGGTGAAGACGCGGAAGCGCCCGCCCAGCGCCTTGGCGATCGAGGCCCAGTTGCGGCCCGAGCCGAACAGTCCATGGGCGATGACGATCGGCCGGCCGGCGCCCGCGCCGTACTCGGTCGAAGCCAGATCCACTATTCGTTGGCGGCGCGCAACGCCACCCGCTCCTCGGTGTCGAGCAGGGTCACGTCGTCGAGATGCGCTTCCCACAGCCGCACGTAATCGGTGACGGCCAGGAGCAGACTTTCCTCGACCCCGCGGCCGGTGCGTTCGGCGACGGATTCCAACCGAAGGCGCAAATCCTCGGGCAGGGCGACGGTCAGGCTGTCCATGCTGCTCCCTTCCAGCCGTTCGAGGCGCCCATCCTAGCGGAAAAGCGCGGCGCTGGCTATGCTTTGGCCCAGCCTCCCCATTCCGTGGTACAAGGTCCGCCATGGTCGTCCGATCTCCCAGACCCGCCGCCAAACCTGAAACCCGGCGCCCGCCCACGCCGCCGCCTCCCCGGCGGCGCCCGTTGCTCGGCCGGCTGTTCGGCGGGGTGGTGGTGATGGGCGTGTGGGGACTGGTCGCGGTCGCCGCCTTGGTCGGCTGGTACGCGATGGACCTGCCCGATCTGCATCAGGCGGCGGCGACCACCCGGCGTCCGTCGATCACCCTGCTGGCGGTCGATGGCCGCCCCTTCGCCAGCTTCGGCGAGGTGCATGGCCGCTCGATGACGCTGGCCGACATTCCCAAGGCCCTGCCCGAGGCCGTGCTGGCCACCGAGGATCGTCGCTTCCACAGCCATTTCGGCCTCGATCCGATCGGCCTGGCCCGCGCCATGATGACCAATCTGAAGGCCGGGCGGGTGGTGCAGGGCGGCAGCACCATCACCCAGCAATTGGCCAAGAACCTGTTCCTGACGCCTGAGCGCAGCCTGAAGCGCAAGGTGCAGGAACTGCTGATGGCCTTGTGGCTGGAGCGCGCCTTCACCAAGGAGCAGATCCTCACCCTTTACCTCAATCGGGTCTATTTCGGTTCTGGAACGTTCGGCGTGGACGCCGCGGCGCGCCGCTATTTCGATCTGCCGGTCGAGAAGCTGGGGGTCTACCAGGCGGCGATGATCGCGGGCCTTCTCAAGGCGCCGTCGCGCTACAACCCCTTGGCCAATCCCAAGCTGGCGCGCCAGCGCACCGAGCAGGTTCTGCTGAACATGGCCGCCGCCGGCTATCTGTCCGAGGCCGAGGCGCGCCGCCTCGCCACGGTGGGCGCGCCCCTGGTCACGCCGCGTCCGGCGGTCGGGCGCTATTTCGCCGACTGGCTGCTGGAACAGGTCGAGGATTACGTGGCGGCCGGCGACCAGGACGCCGAGGTGTCGACCACGCTGGACCTCGATATCCAACTCGCCGCCGAGCGCGCGCTGGACAAGGCGCTGGCCGACGACGCCGGCAAGGGCCGCGTCGCCCAGGGCGCCGTCGTGGTGCTGTCGCCGGACGGCGCGGTGCGCGCCATGGTCGGCGGCCGGGATTATGGCGACAGCCAGTTCAACCGCGCCACCCAGGCGCTGCGCCAGCCCGGCTCGGCCTTCAAGCCGTTCGTCTATCTGGCGGCGCTGGAGCAGGGCCTGACCCCCGACAGCGTGGTCGAGGACGCGCCGATCCGCCGGGGCAACTGGCAGCCCGGCAATTTCGACGAGCGCTTCCGCGGGCCGATCCCGCTGCGCGAGGCGCTGGCCCAATCGGTCAACACGGTCGCCGTGCGCCTGACCGAGAAGGTCGGCCGCAAGACGGTGGCCGCCACCGCCCATCGCCTGGGGATCACCACGCCGCTGCTCGCCGACGCCTCGCTGGCGCTGGGCACCTCGGAGGTCACCCTGCTGGACCTGTCGGGCGCCTATGCGGTGCTGGCCAATGGCGGCACCGGCGTGTGGCCGCACGGATTTTCCGAACTGCGCGACCGCCAGGGCCGCGTCCTGTACCGCCGCGACGGCGGCGGGCCGGGCCGGCTGGTGGCCCGCGAGACCGCGCAGGCCCTGGCCGGCATGATGGAGGGCGTGATCACCCGCGGAACCGGCAAGGCCGGCGCCTTCGGCCGCCCGGCCGCCGCCAAGACCGGCACCACCCAGGAGCACCGCGACGCCTGGTTCATGGGCTTCACCGCCGATTACGTGGCCGGGGTGTGGGTGGGCAACGACGACGGCTCGCCGATGCGCAAGGTGACCGGCGGCGGTCTGCCCGCCCAGGTCTGGCGCCAAGTCATGGAGGCCGCCCACAAGCCGCTGGTCGCCCAACCGGCCCGGCCGGTGGGCGCGACTCCCGTCTCGGCCAAGCCCGCCACGGCGCCCGATTTCGAGGGGGACGGGGTGGGCGAGTTGTTCAAGAAAATCTTCGGGAAATAGAGAGAGAAAGATAACCACCAAGACACCAAGACCACCAAGAAGGCACCAAGAAAATCGCCCTGGTGAACCTTGGTGCCCTTGGTGTCTTGGTGGTTGACCTTTCTTTTCTTTTTCTTTTTTCGCTTGCCGCCTACTGCCCCACCACCTCGAAGGTGGCCGGAGCCGGGGCGACGATACGCAAGCCTTCGGGGGTCAGTTCGACCACCTCGAGCCCGCGATCCGAGCCGCCGTCCGGGTTCAGCCGGAAGATGCCGCTGACCCCGCCGAAGCCGCGCGGATCGGTCAGCCGGGCCATGCCGAAATCGCCCGCGTCGCGGCTGATCACGGCGGCCAGCGCGGTGGCGTCGTAGGCCAGGCTGGCCAGCCGGCTGGGCTTCTCGCCGAACGCCTTGACGAAATGGCCCTCGAAATTGGCGTATTCGGCGAGCGGCGCGGTGGGGTACCAGGCGCCCAGCAGGGCCGGCTCGGTCTTCAGCCCCGAATCGCCCCACAGCATGGTGCCGAGATAGCGCACCTTGTCCGGCCCGGCGTCGTAATAGGCGAGCAGCGAGGCGACGTTCTTGAGCCGCACGCCCTCGTCGGGCAGCAGCAGCGCGTCGAAGCCGAGATCGCCCGCCGCGTCCATCTGGTCGAGCGTCTGGCGCGCCTCGACCGCGGCCGGGTCGGTGCGGCCGGCCAGTTGGGCCTTTTGCCGCTCCAGGGCCTTCTTGCGCTCGTCGAAGCGCACGAAATGGCGCACCGAGTCGCGCAGATCGGCGGCCTGGGGATCGTACCACCCGATGTCGGCGACCAAGGCGCCGCGCATCGCGGCGACCTCCTTCAGGGCCTCGACCATGGTGCGGCCGTAGTCGTTGGACGGCGCGAAGGCGGCGAAGCGGGTCTTGCCCTGGGCCATGGCGTGCGACACCACGCGGTCGACCTGCACGCGCGGCAAGAAGCCCATCACGAAGATGCCGTTGCCGCCCGCCGTGCGATCGGTGGTGAAGGCCAGCATGTGGCGCCCGGCCGATTGGACGACCGGCGCCGCCGCCTTGACCTCGGCCGAGAACAGCGGCCCCAGCACCAGATCGGCCTGCTGGGCGATCGCCTGCCCGGCGGCCGCCGCGGCGCCCTCGGCGTTGCCGCGGGTGTCGAGCGGCAGCAGGGTCATGGTCTCCTTGC
>JADGAL010000210.1 GCA_015232025.1 Alphaproteobacteria bacterium | reverse complement strand
CCCGCGCGCCCGCCAAGGCGATCGCCGTCATCGCGACGAACACCACCGGCCCGGTGATCAAAGGCGGCCCGGTCAAGGCGAGGCCCAGCATGCCCAAGGCCAGCGCCGCCTTCTCGGCCAGCGGCTTGCCGCGCCAATGCCCGCCGCGCGCCGCCGCGTCAATCCGCATCGCGGCGGCCCCGTCGCGCGAAGGGACCGGACGGCTTGCGGATGGGGAGGGGAGGCGAGGCGGGGGGCGCCGCGTGGCACCGGCCGATCACATAGCCCAGCAGACCGGCGCCCAGCGCGGCCTGCGCGGCGAAGATCAGGCTTTCGACCTCTTTGCTGGGCGGCTGCCAGAACGGGGCGAACCAGGGGCGATAGCCGGTCTCCTCGATCAGCGCCTGGGCTTGGCCGTCCGAGCCCTGGAACTCGGCCCCGGTGGGGGGAACGATCAGCGGCGCGGCGATCAGCAAGGCGGCCAGCGCCAGCAACACCATGTCGCGGCGGCTCAACGCCCGGCCTCCGGGCCCAGTCGCGGGGCCCGCAGGGTGATGGCGACCACCGTCAGCAATCCCTCGGCGATGGCCAGCGGAACCTGGGTCAGCGCGAAGATGCCCGCGAATTTGGCGAAGGCGGCGCCCACTCCGCCCAGCGCGTCGGGATGGGCCAGGGCCAATTGCAGCGAGGTCACGCCATAGGCGGCCAGATCGCCCAAGGCGGCGGCGGCGAACACCGCCACGGACGGCCCGGCGCCCAGGCGCTTCAGCCCGTGATAGACGCTCCACGCCACCCACGGCCCGACTATGGCCATCGAGAAGGCGTTGGCGCCCAGCGTGGTCAGCCCGCCATGGGCCAGCAGCAGGGCCTGGAACAGCAGCACCACGGTGCCCAGCACGGCCATCGCGGACGGCCCGAACAGGATGCCGCCCAGCCCGGTGCCGGTGGGATGCGAGCAGCTTCCGGTGACGCTGGGCAGCTTCAGGGCCGACAGCACGAAGGCGAAGGCGGCGCCGGCCGCCAGGGTCAGGCGCGCCTCGGGCCGCTCGGCGGCGAGTCGCGCCAGGGTGCGGCCGCCGATCACCACGAACGGCGCCGCCGCGACCGTCCAAGCCAGCGCGTGGGCGGGCGGCAGAAAACCTTCCATGATGTGCATGCCCGCTCCTCCCCGACGACCCGTCCTCGACGCTGGTGGAGCCCTTCCCCGACAGGGAAGCTCGCCACGCCCCGGTGCACCCCGACCCGGGCAGTCAGCGCGGATGAACATCCGTGATGGCAGGTCTCCTGGCTCGCGGGTCGTAGCTCTTGGCCTCAGCCTTCCCGGAGTGTTCCCCAGTGGCTCGTCGGGCCAGAACTCGCCGCTCACAGTTGCGGGGGCAGCCATGGAATGGATACCCTATGGGGCATCGCACCATGTTCCCTTTTGATCCCTTATCGGGAACCATCGGGGGCACTATAAAATCGCCACAAAGCCCGCGTCAATCCGACGTTGGGCCGACGTTGGGCCGGACGGAAAGACTCGCATGAACGCACCCCAGACCATCGCCTTGGTCGACGACGATCGCAACATTCTGACCTCGGTGTCCATCGCGCTGGAGTCCGAGGGATTCCGCGTGCGCGCCTACACCGATGGCGCCGAGGCGCTGCGGGGCCTGACGGCGCAGCCGGTCGATCTGGCGGTGCTCGACATCAAGATGCCGCGCATGGACGGGATGGAGCTGTTGCAGCGGCTGCGCAAGGGATCGGCGGTGCCGGTGATCTTCCTGACCTCGAAGGACGACGAGGTCGACGAGGTGCTCGGCCTGCGGATGGGCGCCGACGACTACATCAAGAAGCCGTTCTCGCAACGCCTGCTGATCGAGCGCATCCGCGCCCTGCTGCGCCGCGCCGAGAGCCTGCGCGACGAGACCCCGGCGGCGGCGGCCATCGTGCGCGGGCCGCTGGCTCTGGACCCCTCCCGCCACGCCTGCGCCTGGAACGGCCAGCCGGTCGAATTGACCGTCACCGAGTTCCTGATCCTCAAATCGCTGGCCCAGCGCCCCGGCCACGTCAAAAATCGCGACCAGTTGATCGACGCCGCCTATGGCGAGCACATCTACGTCGACGACCGCACCATCGACAGCCACATCAAGCGACTGCGCAAGAAGTTCCGCGACGTCGATTCCGAGTTCAGCCAGATCGAGACCCTGTATGGAGTCGGTTACCGTTACCGCGACGACACCCCCTAGGCCGGCCGCCGAGGACGAGGCGCGTCCCGCCCGCCGCGGGCGGCGCTTCCGCACGCTGTTCTCGCCGCTGACCCGAAGGCTGCTGGCCGTCAACCTGCTGGCGCCGGTGGTGCTGGTGGTCGGGGTGTTTTTCCTGGACGATTATCGCGACGAATTGATCGCCGCCGAGACCGCCGCCCTGCGCATCCACGGCGAGATGATGGCCGCCGCGCTGGGCGAGGGCGCCGTGGTCGAAGGCGAAGACCCCGCCGACCCGATCCTTTCCGAGGACGAGGCCCGCCCGATGCTGCGCCGCTTGGCCGAGCAGGCCAATTTGCGCGCCCGACTGTTCGACCGCGAGGGCCGCCTGCTGGCCGACAGCCTGCGGCTGGGCGACGGGGGCGGCGCGATCCAGATCGAGCCGCTGCCGCCCCCCGAGCGGCCGGGCTTCCGCAACACCCTGCGCGGTTACTACGATCGGGCGGTGAACTGGCTGCCCGAGCGCGACCACCCCCCGTTGATCGAGCCCGCCAACCCCTCGGCCAGCGATTGGGCCGAGGCGACCGCCGCCCTCGACGGCGGATGGGGCGCCGCGGTGCGCAGCAATCCCGGCCACGGCCTGACCTTCAGCGTGGCGGTGCCGGTGCAGCGCTACAAGCAGGTGGTCGGCGCGGTGATGGTCTCGGCCGGCGACCACGCCGTGGCGGCCAGCCTGTTCGCGGTGCGGCTGGCGGTGTTGCAGGTCTTCCTGCTGGCGCTGGCGGTGACCATCTCGCTGACCATCTATCTGGCCGGCACCATCACCCGCCCGGTGCGCCGCCTGGCCGCCGCCGCCGATCAGGTGCGGCGCGGCCACGGCCGCCACCACCACATCCCCGATCTCAGCCGGCGCGGCGACGAGATCGGCGAGCTGTCGGCCGCCCTGCGCGACATGACCGCCGCGCTGTGGCGGCGCATGGACGCCATCGAATCCTTCGCCGCCGACGTCAGCCACGAATTGAAGAACCCGCTGACCTCGCTGCGCAGCGCCGTCGAGACCATCGCGCGGGTCAAGGACCAGCACCAGCAGGCCCGCCTGCTGGCGATCATCCAAGAGGATGTGGGGCGGCTCGACCGCCTGATCAGCGACATCTCGGACGCCTCGCGGCTCGACGCCGAACTGTCGCGCGCCGAGACCGGGCCGGTGCGCCTCGGCCCCCTGATCGAGGGGCTGGTCGAAGTCTACCGCTCGACGGGGGTGGCCGGCGGCCTGTCGATCACCCTGGACCTTCCCCCCGGCGACCCGCTCGAAGTCCCCGGACTGGAGGGCCGCCTGGTGCAGGTGTTCCGCAACCTGCTGGCCAACGCCATCTCGTTCAGCCCGCCCGACGGCACCATCCACGTCGCCGCCCGCCGCGGCCCCGACGACACGGTCACGGTGTCGATCGAGGACGATGGCCCCGGCATCCCCGACAACAAGCTGGAGGCGATCTTCGAACGCTTCTACAGCGAGCGCCCGCGCGGCGAGAAATTCGGCACCCATTCGGGGCTGGGCCTGTCGATCTCGAAACAGATCGTCGACGCGCACGGCGGGGCGATCCGCGCCGAAAACCGGCCTGGGCCGGATGGCGAACCGGCGGGGGCGCGGTTTTTGGTGGTGTTGCCGATGGTGGGGTGAGGGTCTACGAAGCGGGCTCCAACCACTTGTCGCGTTTCTCGGCCAGCACATCCTCGGCTTCCGGCTGAAGGAATTCGCGGATGGTGGAAAAGAATGTCGGCAGGTCGCCGTCCTTTCCCGCAAGCAAGGCGTCTTCGGCCATGTGCTGGCGGGCGAGGGAATCGTCGGCGTCGGTTCCGAGGTATAGCAGCAGCATCTCGGCGAGTTCGGGAATGATGTCAGTCCGCGCCTGCCGAAGGCGGCGGCAATCGAGATTCAGGAAATCGATGGTCGCCTGAACCCGGCCGCTGGCCAGCCCCGCCGCGCCGCAGCCGGACGGGCATGGCGACAGCGCCCCATCGCGCTGTCCGACGCGGAAGACTTTTTCCGCATGGGGCAGTTCCGACGGCTTCAGCGGGCGCATGGATTCGATCGCGTCATCCGGATTGCGTTCCGCCTTGAAGGTTCCGCAGGACGCGGGAGGCGCGACCCTGTGGGGATCGTCGAGGATCGACCCATTTGCGGTGTTCCGGCACGTCACGAACAGGTTTCCCGGCTCGAACACCCAGCGCCGCCCATCCTCGTCGCGGGATTTGGGGTGGAAGTGCTCGACTTCCTGATCGGGAACCTCGACCACCGCGCCGCTTGGGTAGGCGCACAGCCCGCGCTGGTTTTGGCGCAGTCGCTCTCGCAGAGCGTCATAGCCGTCTCGGCAATTGTCCCGCAGCGACCGCCAAGCGTCGGGGCCTCGAAGCTCGGGAATGGACTCCGCATGAACGCGCGCCGCCTCGGGCAGCCGAGGGAGGGGAATGACGGGCTTCACGGCCGGCTCAGGGCGTCTGGCCGCGGGCGATCATGCCCCGTCGTCGCCGCATTTCCAGGTCGAGGCGCAGAATGACGGGATCTTGAGGCGCCCGCCGCTTGAGATCGTCGAATTTACGTTGCGCCTCGGGCTCGTCGAAGCGGTTGGCTTCGATCAAATCCCAGCAGGCCGCCAAGTCCCTGACGAAGGCGTTCAACTCGCCCGGCGGACGCTGGTCGACGCCGAAGATCGCCTCGAGAACGCGACCGCTCTCGGCGCCGTAGGGGTCCATCTCGACATCGTGCCGCACGATCCGTCCCTCGCCGTCGCGACCGAGAATGACGATCTGGTGTTCCTCGACGGTGGTCAGCACTTGCGGGCTGTGGGTGCTGACGATGAACTGCGTATTGGGAAAGACCCGCCTCAAATCGTCGAGAACCCGCTGCTGCCAACGCGGGTGCAGATGGAGATCGACCTCGTCGATCAACACGATGGCCGGCGAAGTCAATGGGTCTTCCATGAAGGGATTGGTGGTCGCCATGCGATGGGCCAGATCGATCACCAGGGCGAGCATGATCCGATAGCCGTCGCTGAGTTCGTCGAGCGACAATGTTTCAAAATGATCGCCCCGCTCGTCCATGTCGCGGTCGATGTCCACCCGCAAAGGACGGACCTCCACGCGGAGATTACGGCAACCGGGCATCAGCGTCTCGACCGCCCTCCTGACAGCGTCGAGCAGCGGCGATCGATAGTTCCAATCCCGGCGATTCTCACGCTCTCGGCGTTCGATGTCCTCCTCGGCCACCAGCCATTCGATGACTTGGCGGAAATTGGCGGTTGCGGTCAAAGCGCCGTCCAACCCGTGGAAGCGGTTGAACTCCGTCTTGAAGTTCCGACGCGTCTGAGGAGTTTCAATGACGGCGCGGCTGTTTCGGTAGGCGGCGACGACGGGAACGACCACATCCCTGGCCCCGGTCATTGCCCGCTCCGCAAGGCGTGGCAAGAATTTCTTTAGGTCATTTGAGCCGCTCGGCGGCTTTTTTCCAGGACGCGCCTTCGACGCGGACCATGAGAAGCCGCCCTCGGCCCGCATCTCGACGCTCACATACGAGGCAATCCCCACATCAGCCCATTTGGCGTACCAAACGCGGCGGAAATCGGATTTCTTGAAATCGATCCCGGTCGCGCCGGGAAAATGGTGGAGAATTTTCGCCAGCCCGACGGCGAGCGCGTCCAGGACCGACGTCTTGCCGGCGGCGTTGACGCCGACAAGAACGGTCAGGGTTCTGTCCAAGGGCACGCGAAGATGCTCGATGCCCCGGAAGTTTTCGATGGTGACGGAGGTCAGCCTGAGCATTGGATCGGTTCCCGGCGACGGACATCACCATCGCCTGGGAAAGCTGTAATCGGCGTCCCCCGACAGGTCAAGCGCGGCGCCACCCATCCTCAGATATGAATCGCC
>JADGAL010000020.1 GCA_015232025.1 Alphaproteobacteria bacterium | reverse complement strand
CGCCAAGGCCACCTTGGCCTTGAACGCCGGTGTGTGGTTCCGTCGTGTACGCTTCGTCATCGTTCCCCCCGATCTGCGGCATCTTCGCCGCTCTCAGGCAGGAAATCCACCTATCGTCCTGTTCGAATTTCCCAGGCCGGCTCTATTTTCCCCCTTGTCACGCCTCCGTTCACCCGATTGCCCTGCCCCGCGGACGGTTATCTGTTGAAAGTGGTAGGTTGCCTGGGTGAGAATGCCCGCCTCTCGCTTCAGAGGACGATGCTAACATGAACATGGTGGAGCTTCCCTGGCGCCGCCCCGCCGGCAAGCCCTTGCGTATCGGCTTGGTCAACCCGCCCTCGGCCTTCCTGCTGGACGAGCGGGTTTTCGCCAGCTTGGGGTTGCTGAAGATCGCCTCCGTGCTGGAAGCCGCCGGCCATCGGGTCGAGGTGCTCGATCTCTCGGGGATCGAGAACTACACCGAGGTTGTCGAGGATTATCTGGCCGTCGCCGAGATCGACGCGATCGGCATCACCGCCACCACGCCGCAGCTTCCCAGCGTGATGCGGGTCGCCCGCACCATCCGCGAACGGCGTCCCGCCTTGCGCCAGATCCTGGGCGGGCCGCACGTCACCTTGGCCTACGCCGCGCTGAAGGCCGAGAAGAAGCGCGCCGTGATCGGCGGCCGCGCCGCCCGCGCGGTCGACAAGCTGGAAGAGATGTTCGACGTGCTGGTGGCGGGTGACGGCGAATTCGCCGTGTTCGAGGCGATCGGCCCCAACCCGCCCAAGATGATCGACGGCGACGACCACAACGGCAAGAACTTCCTCAGCCACGCGACCTACGAGGACAGCCCGCTGCCGGCCCGTCACCTGATCGATCTGGCGAGCTACAAATACACCATCGAGGGACGCCCCTCGACCAGCCTGATCGCCCAGCTCGGCTGCCCGTTCGGCTGCGGCTTTTGCGGCGGGCGTTCGAGCAAGGCCCTGCGCCTGATCCGGACGCGCAGCTCGGATTCGATCGTTCGCGAGGTCGAGTTCCTCTACAAGACCTACGGCTATACCGGATTCATGTTCTATGACGACGAACTGAACGTGAATCCGAAGATCATCGAACTCATGAACAAGCTGTGCGACCTGCAATCGCGCCTGGGCGTCGACTTCCGCCTGCGCGGCTTCGTCAAGTCCGAGCTGTTCACCGACGAGCAGGGCGAGGCGCTGAAGCGGGCCGGCTTCAGTTGGCTGCTGTGCGGCTACGAGGCCGCCCATCCGCGCATCCTGACCAACATCGACAAGCGCGCTACGCTGGACGACAACACCCGCGCCGTCGAGATCGGCAAGAAGCACGGCCTCAAGGTCAAGGGCCTGATGTCGATCGGCCATCCCGGCGAGAGCGAGGACACCATCCGCGCGATCCACGACTGGCTGATCGCCTGTCAGGTCGACGACTTCGACTGCACCATCATCACACCATACCCGGGGACGCCCTATCACGACATGGCGGTGCCGCACGGCAGCCTGCCCGGCGTGTGGACCTACACCCACCGCAAGACCGGCGACCGGCTGCATGCGCAGGAGGTCGATTACACGGTGACCGCCGACTACTACAAGGGCATCCCCGGCGGCGGCTATCAGGCCTTCGTGTTCACCGATCACCTGAGCGGCGAAAGGCTGGTCGAAATGCGCGACTGGCTGGAAGGCGATGTGCGCAAGGCGCTCGCCATTCCCTTCAACGCCGGCCGCGCGGCGCTGCGCTTCGACCATTCGATGGGTCAGGGCCTGCCCGATTTCATCCTGCGCGGCTCGGCCAAGCCGGTCGTGTCGGCATGAATCAACTCGACGTCATTTTCGCCGAGTCCGCCGATCCGGCGCGCTTCGCCGTCGCCTACGCCGAGCATCTGTGCCGGCTGCTGCGCGACTTGGACAGCCGGGCGATCGGCGGCTTCATCGAGCTTCTGCTCGACGCCCGCGCCGCCGGCCGGCGCATCTTCTTCATCGGCAATGGCGGCAGCGCCGCCACCGCCTCGCATTTCGCCAATGACATCGCCATCGGCACCCGCTGCGGCGACAAGCCGTTCAAGGCGGTCAGCCTGACCGACAACGTCGCCCAGATCACCGCGATCGCCAATGACGACGGCTATGAGCACATCTTCACCAGGCAGCTCGAGGTCTTGATGGAGCCGGGCGATCTGGTGGTCGCCATCTCCGCGTCGGGCAATTCGCCCAACATCGTGCGCGCCCTGGATCTCGCCAAACGCCGCGGCAACCGCACCGTCGCCCTGACCGGCTTCGACGGCGGCCGCATCGCCGCGCAGGCCGATCTGGTGATCCACGTCCGCACCGCGAAGGGCGAGTACGGCCCCGTCGAGGACGTCCACATGGTGCTCGACCACCTGGTCGGCGCCTATCTGGGCCGCGCCGTCCGGGCCGAAGCCGAGACGGCCCGCAGGCGGGTGTTCGAAGAGGCGATCTAATTGCCTACCGGCCCAAGACGAGCAACGCCTACCTCCATTTTCAACAGAGGCTAGGACATCGGCCACCGGATTCGGCAAGGGTTATGCATTCTCATCAGCCAATGCAAGAAGCGATACGGTTGATCCGAGAGGGCAGAGCCGAAGAAGCGCTGACCGTCTTGGACCAGATCGGGTCCGATGATGCCGCGCCACGGTTGCATGGCTATTTGAAGGGGGTGTGTCTGGCACGTCTCACGCGCTGGCACGAGGCTCGGTCGGTACTGCTTTCAGTTCAAGAGCATTACACGCGCGACCTGGGTTTCACCCTCTTCCTGGCCGATATCGCCGTGAACTGTCACGACCCCAAGGCCGCGGAACAACTGTACAAACATACTCTTTCACTGGGGCCCGCCCATATTCCGGGCTGGGCGGGCCTGGCCAGGCTGATGCTGAAGCAACGCCGATGGTCCGATGGGTTGGCCCTTTTCGGCCCCCCCCGCTGGCCCTGGTCGCCCGAACCGGACATCATTTGGGCCGCCATGGTCTCCGCCTTCATCCTCGGACGGGACCACGAGGCGGCCAATCTGGCGGATCGGTTCGCCCCGGATTTGGCCGGTGAGCGATGCGCGTCACCAGCCGCCGTCGTGCTGGGCGCGATCAAGGGGCTGCTGGCGCTCGTGGAGGGCGACGGGGCTCCGCTGGCCGACGCCTTCGCCGCGCGACTAGGCCAGGACGGCCAACGGCACAAGAGCGTGACCGTGCTGGCGGCGGGGGGCCTTGCCGCACCGCCAGCCGCCGGACCAGAGCCGGTGACCCTGGTGACGTCGCTCGCTCCCCACCGCCTGGACGTCCAGCGACGGGCGGTTGCCAGTTGGCTGCGGCCCGGTATTCGGGTCTTGTCGGTCAACACGGCCGTCGAAGCCGCTTTTCTCAAGCCACTTTTCCCCGAAATCGAGTTTCTGGTCAGCCAGTCCGACAGTGGAAGCGATTTCGGCCGGCCGCTTGCGCCCATTGACGACTTGTTGGCCGCGTTGCGGGCATCGGGCAGCCCGACCACGGGGATATTGAATTCGGACATCATCCTGGAAGAGACCGACAGGCCACTGTGCGACCTGCTGCGATCGGACTTCGAAGGGATGCGGCTTGCGCACCGCGTCGACGAGGACGGCGGCCACCGGATGATCTATGGCAGTGGCTACGATCTCATCATGTTTCCAGCCAACTTGATCCCGACCCTACAAGGGTCCGGACTCTGGCTGGGGATGACCTGGTGGGACTACTGGCTGCCCCTCCGCCTTCTGGTCGACGGCATTCCGCTGGCCATGATCGAGCCAACCCCGGCCGTCCATGCCTATCATCTCCCGGCGTGGCGCCAGGAACACTTCTCCGCCTCTAGCGTCACGGCCCTTCGGTCCTTGCTTCCAGCCCTTGAGCGCGGCACAACGCCTCTCGCCCTGGGATTGCTCCCCGTGGTCCGCGTCCTGGTCGCGGACGCGGACGCCCGAGGCCCCCATTGTCAGGCATTCGTGCAAGTGGCGGACATGGTGTGGGCGTTGATCATGCGAGCCAGTCTGGGGTCCGACATAGAACGGGCAGAAAACCACGCTAAGCGGACAAACCCAGAACATTAGACCGCTATCAGTTCCACGGGCCTCCGCAGCGGCCGGAAGCCATCTCGTGGCGGTTCGCTCCACCGTCGCCAAGTACCAGGATGGCCAGCCGCTCTACCGGCAGTGCCAGATATTCGCCCGCGACGGCGTCCAGCTTGACCGCCAGACGCTTTCGGACTGGTTGGGCCGCGTGGCGTGGTGGGTGTTTCCTCTTTGGGAGCGCCTGGTCGCCAACGTCCTCGACTCGCCCAAGCTGTTCGTGGACGACACCTACCTGCCGGTCCTCGACCGCACGGCGAAGGCGAAGTCCGACGGCAAGAAGGGCACCCGCACCGGCTATCTGTGGGGTCTGGCGCGCGACGACGCCCCGTGGAAAGGCGATCGGCCGCCGGCGGTGGCGTACGTCTACACGGAGGACCGGGTCTACGCCCGGGCGGCGCAGGTGTTGGCCGGCTACACCGGCATCCTGCAGGTGGACGGATGGGGCGGATTCAAGCGGCTGGTCGGTCGCGACGACGCGACCCGCGCCGACGTCGGGCCGGTGACCCTCGCCTACTGTTGGGCCCATGGCCGGAGGGAGTTCTTCGACATTCACAAGGCCACCGGCTCGCCGATCACCGGCGAGGTGCTGAGCCGAATCGCCGAACTCTACCGCATCGAGGACGCCATCCGCGGTCATCCGCCGGAGGTCCGCCAAGCGGTGCGCCAGGACCGCGGCCGGCCCGTCGTGGAGGGGCTGAAGGCCTATCTCGACGAGCAGCTGGGCCGCGTGTCCGGCAAGATGCCGGTGGCCAAGGCGATGCGCTACCTGTTGACCCACTGGGACGGCCTGTGCGTGTTCCTCAAGGACGGCCGCGTGGAAATCGATTCGAACACGGTGGAGCGACGGCACCGGGTAATCGCCACCGGGCGCCGCAACAGCCTGTTCGCCGGATCAAACGCCGGTGCGCGGTCCTGGGCCATCTTCACCTCGCTCATCCAGACCGCCCGGCTCAACGACGTCGATCCCGTCCTCTGGCTCGCCGACGTGCTGGAGCGCGTGGCCACCGGCGCCGTGAAGATCAACGACCTCGACCGCCTGCTCCCGTGGGCTTGGAAGGTCGAGCGCGCCGCCCAGGCCGCCGGCTGAACCGCAACCCCGCCGGCGATCCGCCCGCGAGCATCATCGCGACATCCGCCAAGCCTGTCTACGTGGGGCGCTCCTGACGGATACCCAGTAACGCGCCCCCCTTCGCTGCGAAAATCGCGCGAAATCAGCGGTCTGCGCCCCGGTGAAAGAGAAGTTCCGGCTAACGAAGCCCTTTTCCTGTCCAGTTCGGCGAGTCCACCTCAAATCCGACTTCGACACCTGACTTCAGATAAGTCCCTTATATCAAGGCATTATCTGAAGTCAGGTGTCGAAGTCGGATGAGATCGCGGGCTATGGTCTGCACCCCCCGCCGCCTGATATTCAGGAACGCCTCGAAGCTCTGCATCCCGGGCGCACGCGGTTCGATGCGCAGGGACTGGTGATGGTCCTGCGCTGACCGTCAGCCGGCGCGGCTTGGCGTTGACCGGCCGGTTCGATGCCAGTTGGTCGGCGGATTGGTATATGCTACTCAAGGCGCCATTCCCCCGCCGTCGCCGCGGGTCGGCGGGCATCGAAGACGACGGGGGTCTGGCGTGGGCGAGCCGAGGGTTCTGGCTTTCTATCTTGGGCATCGCGGCCACTACCGCGATATCATGTTCTCATCCGACGAAGTGTTCGTCAGTCCCAATTGCGAGGACAGCCGTGACGGGCGCGGCCTGCGTACTCTACGCTCGCCGCCCGGCCGCTACGATATCGGCCAGATTCTGGCTCGACTGCCGGCCGAGCAGCATCCCGAACTGGTGGTCGTCAAGATCGATGCGACGCTGGGCAACGTCCCGTGCGGTTTGTCGAGGCTGTCGTGCCCCAAGGTGCTGGTCCTCGGCGACACCCATCATCTCGACGAGCCGATCCGCCGGCTGCTCGATTACGCCGTCGCGGAACGGTTCGATTTGATCGTCAGCGATCATGACCGCCATCACCTTCATTTTTTTCGCGAGGCGGGCTTCCCGAAGGTCGGGTGGATACCATGCCTGAGCTGGCGGCCGTTCTGGCACCCTCCCGATCTGCCCGTGGAGCGCGACATCGTCTTTGTCGGACAGGTGGGCGCCTTCCATCCCTGGCGCGGGCACGTCCTCGAAAACGCCCGGCGGGCGGGCTTGCCGCTCTGGGTCGGTCCGATGCCGCAAGAGGAGGCGGCCCGCGCCTACGCCACCGCGCGAGGGGCGATCAATTGCAGCCTCAACGGCGACCTCAATCTCCGGACCTTCGAAATTCTCGGCGCCGGCGGGCTGCTGATGAACGACCGGCTGGCCCCGGCATCGGGAATGGATCGGCTTTTCGAGGACGGCCGGCATTATGTCGCTTGGCGTTCGCCCGAGGAACTGGTCGAAAAGGGTCGTTATTATCTGGATCATCCGGCCGAAGCCGCCGCGATCCGCCGCGCCGGCCGGGCATTGATCGAGGCGGAACACCATCCCGAGGTCCAGCGCGGCCGATTGATGAAACTCTTGTTCGAGGGGCGGGAATATCCGCCCTTCTCGCTGGACGACGAGATCCGCTGCCGGGTCGTCGTTCCCGTCCCGCGCATCGCGCTGGAGACGCGGGTGGCGGTCTACGAGCGCCTTCAGGCGATCCACAAGGCGGCGGCCCAGGTCCGCCTGTTCGTGCCGACCCCCTTCGCCACCACCGCCAGCGACGGCGCCGACCTGCCGCGGCTGGTGATCGAGGATTGGGCCGCCCTGCGCCAGCCGGAAGGCGCGCGGCCGCGTTTCTGCGAAGCGGAATCGGCCGCCGCCGCCGTCGAGCACGTCCTGGTGCTGGCGCCCGGCACGGCGAGGATCGACGAACTGCTCACCGCGTTCCGGGGATGCCACGTCTTCATCGAAGGCGGCCGGCTGGAACTCTCCCACGACGCCTTCCTCGCGACCGCGACGGCGCTGGCCCGTTGGGGCTTCGTCGCCATCGGCGCGCGCGCCAGCGCCTTCGTCCGCCGCGACGCGCTGACCGCCGTCGACCGGCTGCGCCATGCCGGCGGACGCGAACAGGCCATCGCGGTGCTCGAACAACATCTGGAGCAGGCGAACACCGCCGTCGCCTGCGTGGCGTGGGCCGATCTGGCCGAGGCCATGGGCGCGGTTACGCAGACCGAGCAGTTCCTGGCCAGGGCGGTGCGTCTCGACCGCAACCGGCGCGACGCCCTGCTGCGGCTGGGAAGAATGCGGCTGGCGAGCGGCGATTCCAATGCCGGCTATCTGTTCCTGAACGAGGCGCGCAGGCTGGTTCAACCCCTGCCCGAGGACGACGAGCGGCCCTGGCGCGACCTCGACGCGACCGCGCGGACCGCCCAACCCCTTTCGCCCTATGTCGCCGCGGTGGCGCCCGAGCGGCGCGCCCCGCGCGTCCGTCCCCGCCGCATCCTGCTGGTCACCAATCTGTTCCCCCCCGAGGAGATGGGGGGCTATGGCCGCAAGCTGTGGGAATTCGCCGACTCCCTGGTCCGGCGCGGCCATTTCGTGCGCGTGCTGACCGGATCCGCCGAGTATCTGCGCAAGCCGCAGCAGGCCGGCGAGGACCGTCTCGAACCGATCGTGGCGCGCATACTCCAGCTCTACGGCGTCTGGAAGGACGGCAAGACCGACATGTGCACCGACATGGACGGGGCGCGCGCCATGGTCCGCCACAACACCCAGACCGTGCTGAACGCCGTTCAACAGATCGGCCCCGACGCCGTGGTGGTCGGCAACGTGGATTATCTCGGGCTCGACTACATCGCCCCGCTGCTCGAGGCCGGCATTCCGGTGATCCACTCGCTGGGCAGCCGCCACCCGAGCTACACGCACGAGATGGAGCCGCGCCATCCCCTTTATCTGGCCGCGCCGGCCAGCCGCTGGGTGGCCGAGGAGATGAAGGCGGGCGGCTGGGCCATCGACCGCTGGACGGTTCTGTATCCCGGAGCGCGCACCCAGTACTTCTACCGCCTGTTCCTGCCGGAGACCGATCGACTGCGTATCTTCTTCGCCGGGCTGGTGCTGCCCTACAAGGGACCGCAGACGGTGATCCACGCGCTGGCGCTGCTGCATGGCCGCGGCATCGACTTCCATTGCACCCTGGCCGGCGACACCACCGACCAAGCGTTCGTCGACGGCCTGAAAAACGCCTGCCAGCAGACCGGCATGGCGCACAAGGTCGGCTTCGTCGGGTTCCAGGACCGGGCCGGTCTCGCGGAGCTGCTGAACGCGCACAACGTCGTGGTCTTCCCCAGCATCGTGCTCGAGGCCTTCGGCATCGTCCATGTCGAGGCCATGGCGGCCGGGCTGGCCTGCGTCACCACCGCGACCGGTGGCGGCCGCGAGATCGTCCGCGACGGCATCGACGGCCTGCTGTTCGAGCCCCAGGACGCCAACGGTCTGGCCGCGAAGCTTCTCTCGCTGCATCAGGACCGCGCCCTGTGGCGCCGGTTGCAGCAGGCGGGCCGCGAGCGGGCGCTGGAATTTTCGGTCGAGCGCTCGGCCGACGTGCTGGAGGACTCGATCGAAAGCCTGATCACGGCCAAGGGAGCGGTCCATGCCTGAACCATCCCGCCTGTTCCGCTACGACCAGACCACCGAGACCGGCGCGGCCGACGTGCCGCCCGGCCTGGCGCCGGCCATCGCCGCGTGGGACCCCGAGCCGTCCGACCTCGACGCCCGGCTGGCGGCGCGCTTCGCCGCCTATCGCACCGACCGTCTGACCGGCATCGACGCCGCGTCGTTCCGCGCCCATGTCGAGGGCGCCATCGGTCGCGTCGATCCGGAGATCGAGGGCTATGCCGCCTGCGAGGTCGAGCGCCAGCGCGACCTGTCGGTGAAGTTCCACTGGGGCCACGACCACGATTTCGGCGATTTCCGCATGAGCGGGCGGATGGGGTCGCGGCATCTCGACGTGCTGCGCAACTTCCTGCTCGCCTTCCCGATCGACGAGGCCGGCTTCGAGGGAAGGCGGGTGCTCGACATCGGCTGCTGGACCGGCGGCACCGCCTTGATGATGGCCGCCTTGGGGGCCAAGGTGACGGCCATCGAGGAGGTGCGCAAATACGCGCGCATGGCCGACTATCTGGCCCGCTCGTTCGCCGCGCCGGTCACCTTGCGCGAGACCAGCCTGTACGCCCTGACCGATTCCGAGGCCTTCGACATCGTCCATGTGCCGGGCGTCATCTATCACGTCTCGGACCCGCTGCTGGCCTTGCGCCTGATGAACAACGCCCTGGTGGTGGGCGGCGCCATCCTGATCGAGTCCGAGGGCATCAATGTGCAAGGCGCGCTGTGCCGCTACGAGGGCAGCGTGCTGTACCACTCCGGCGACCGCGAGTCGTTGAGCCGGGGCGGCTGGAACTGGTTCTCGCCCTCGCCGCTGGCCATGGCGCGCATGATGTGGGGCGCCGGCTTCGACGATATTCGGGTCGCCTGGATGGAGGGGCGGCTGTACGCCTGGGGAATCAAGCGGCGCCGGGTGGGCATCACGCGGGCGGGGCTGTCGCGGCCCGACGTGCCGTGACGGCGCGCGGCGCCGATCTCGGCTTCCTGGTGGGCGTGCCGCGCTCGGGCACGACGCTTCTGTCGTTCCTGCTCGGCCGTCATCCCGAGGTGTCGTCGCCGGCCGAGCCCTGGCTGATGCTGGCGGTCGAAATCTTCGGCCGCATCCCGGCCCGCCACCCGGCCGAAAGCAATCTGATCGGCGAGGGCTTGGCGGGGTTTTGCGGCGCCGCCGATCTCGACGAGGCGCTGGCCGATTTCGCCGCCGACCTTTACCGCCGCCATCTCCGCGCGGCCGGCCGCCGGGTGATGGTCGACAAGACGCCACGCTATTGGCACATCCTGCCCACCCTGCGGCGGATGTTCCCGGCCGCCCGCATCGTGCTGGCGCTGCGCGATCCGTTCGACGTGCTGGCGTCCTACAAGACCACCTGGAACTTCGACATCCTGAGCGGGCGCGACGCGTTCATGCGTCTGGACATGGCGCTCGGCTTCCGCCGCATGGCCGCCTGCCTGGACGATCCCGATATGGCCGTGGCGCGCTACGAGGATCTGGTCGGCGAGGGCGATCTTCTGGCCCGGGTGCAGGACTTCCTGGGCCTCGCGCCGCTGGTCGAGGCGGGCAAGGTGGACTTCGCCGAGGCCGCCTCGGCCTTCGCCGGATCGACGCTGGGCGACCGCAAGATCCTGGCGACCGCCGGGGTGCATGGCGGCTCGGTGGGGCGCTGGCGGAGCATCCTGGACCCCGCCGAGATTCAGGCCGCCCTCGACCTGTGGGGAACCGAGCTGATCGAGCGGCTGGGCTACGGCGCCTCGCTCGCCCAGGCGCTGGAGATGGGCGCGCGGGCGCCCGACCCGGCCATGGTCGCCGCCAAGGCCGAAGCGGCCGAGGCCATGCTGGCCCGACGCTGGGCCGATACCGGACGGGCCAGCCGCAACGTGCCCGGCATCGAGGAGCTGCGCGCCGCCGTCGACATCGCCTATGACGACCCGCGCATTGTCCTGCGCGGCCAGGACATCATCCTGGGCCTGAAGGCCCAATTGGCCGACACCCACGCCGAGGCGGAACGCGAGATCGCCCGCCACCGCGCCATGATCGACGACGCCCGCGCCCAGATCGACACGCATCGCGCCATGCTCGCCGACGCCGAGACGCAAATGGCCACCCACCGCGCCATGCTCGTCGACGCCGAGGCGCAGATGGCCACCCATCGCGCCATGGTCGCCGACGCCGAGGCGCAGATGGCGGAACATCGCGCCATGCTCGAAAAGGCCGATGGCGACCTTTCCGCCCTGGGCGCCGAAGTCAGGCGCGTCAACGAAGCCCATGCCGCGCTCGCCGCCGAAAACGAGACGGCGCGGCGCGAACTGGCGCTGCTGCGCGACCATGTCCGCACCATCTGGGGCAGCCGGGTGGTTGGTCGATATCTACACCTGCGCGGCATGCGGCCACCTACCATGGATTGATTATTCCACCCGCACGCGTAAACTTGCCGCGTGTTGGTGGAGGGGGTGGTCGATGCAAGTCACGGCGGATCAGGCGCTGCAATTGGCGTTGGAGCGGATCCACGTCTGTGACTACGACGGCGCCGAATCCGTCCTGCGGCAGTTGCGGGCGGCGCTTCCGGGATACGCGCCGGCCGTTCGCCCCCTGGTGATCGTGCTGTTGACCCTCGGTCGTCTGGCCGAGGCCGAGGCCCTGGCGGAGGCTTGTCCGACCAGTTCCCCAGGCCGGCCCACGCTGGCCGAGCTGGTGGCGCTACACCAACGCCACGCGCCGCCGCCCGAGCCGCTCGGAACCATCGTCATCCCCGCCTTTCAAGCCGCCGCCCATATCGGCGAGGCGCTGGACAGCGTCGCCGCCGCGGTCGACTTCTTCCGCCGCGAGACCGGAAACGCGTCGGCCCGCTTCCTGATCGCGGTGGGCGACGACGCCTCGACCGACGGCACGGGCGACGTGGTCGCCGCTTGGGCGGCGGACCGGCGTTGGACCGATCTGGTGCTGGTCAGGTCGATTCGAAACGGCGGTCAGGCCATGGCGCGCAATCAGGCGGCGCGGCTGGCGCGCGGCCCATATTTGTGGTTCCTCGACGCCGACGACATGTTTCTGCCCGATCACATCCATCTCGGCTGGACGGCGCTGGAGGCGCGGCCCGAGGCGGCGTTCGTGCGTACCGGCATCCACTTCGAGGGGATAGACGACCAGATCGTCCTTGACCACCGCATCAAGAACCAGAACACCGCGCCCACCAATCTGTGCGTCCGGGCCGTCTGCCACCAATTCGTCGGCGGCTTTCCCGAGGCCGAGGTGTATCGCCATGGCGGCGGCGAGGACGTCGCCTATTCCGACTTCTTGGGCTGCCTGTTCTACGGCGTCCGCAAGATGCGCCAGACCGTGCTCTACCGGCGGCGCCCGGGCAACGCGCTGGATGTCCAGGCCGATCTGTTCACCGGCCGCCGCCCCGACGCCGCGACCTTCGACCAGGGCGTGATGCTACGCCAGATCATCGCCCGCACCCTCACCGACCGGACGATCCTCGATCTGATCGACGCCCCCCGCCCTCCCACGCTACCGCCGGTGCGAACCTTCCGCCGCCCCTTCGAGAACATGGACAGCGACCCGGAATTCGGGATCTGAGCGACCGGCGACGTTGCGCGCGCCGTCGTAACGCGTTACGCTCCGTGGAAATTGGAGATGAGAGTCCGATGGCCGAGCCGGCACAGAGAATGAAGGCGATGCGCGCCCGCAGAAAGGCGGGCGGAATGCGCGAGGTGCGACTCGTGGTTCCCGACGCGCGCGCCGAAGCGACGCGCCGCCGTGTGGCCGAGCAGGTGGCGCGCCTCTCGCCGGCCGCCGAGCGGGATGCGCTGGACTGGATCGAATCGGTCGCGGAATTCGATGAGACGCGGTGACGTGGTGGTCGTCGCGGCATCCGGCGACTACGGCAAGCCGCGACCGGCGGTGATCGTTCAGACGGATGCGTTCCCGCCCGGCCATGGCTCGACGGTGGTCTGCCAAATGACCTCGGAACTGGTGGACGCGCCGGACTTCCGGATCACCATGGAACCTCATGCGGGCAACGGTTTGCGAGAACGCTCCCAAATCATGGCGGACAAGCCGGTTACCGTCCGGCGAGAACGCGTCGGCGCACCGATTGGCCGCCTGACGGCGGACGAGATCGCCCGCCTCGACGTCGCCTTGGCATTTGTGCTGGGACTCGCCGACTGAACCTCAACCACGCCGGGGCATCAGCGCGCACGCCACGCCGAAGCCCCAGCGGAGCACGCCGGCGACGCGCGGCGCCCGGTTGCGGATGAAGTAATAGACGTGGCGGGACAGGAGGCGCATGCCCCCCTCGCCGGTTCCGGCGATGCGGGCGTAGTGGACCAGGGCCGGCGCCTTGTAGAGGGTGGGCGCCAGGCGGCTGATCCACGGTCCCCACCAGCCGCGTTCGTTCAGCCGGTGCGCCCACAATCCGTACACATAGCCCACGCTGACATAGCCGCCATGGCGGCGGCAGACGTCGAACACCTCGGCGAAGATGACCTCGCGCATGCTGAGCGTCTTGGTCTCGGCGTAAAGCCGCGACTGCGCCAGCTTGTCTTCGATGAAGTGGATGCAGCCGCCCGCATTGGCGATGCGCAGCCAGTAATCATAGTCCATCGCGGTCTTCAGATTGGCGTCGAAGGGGCCGGTCAGGTCGGCGATGCGGCGGCGCCAGAAGGCCGCCGGCTGGCAGACGCAGCAATCCTCCATCAGCCGGGCGAAGCTGTAGGGCGCCGAATTGTAGAGGCCGGTGACGCGGTCGTCCTCGTCGATGTAGTCGGCGTTGCCATACAGCATGTCGCATTCGGGATTGTCGGCCATGTGGCGCGCCACGCGCGAGATGGCGTCGGGCAGCAGGATGTCGTCCGAGTTCAGATAGGCCAGGATCTCGCCCCCGACCCGCGCGAAGCCCTTGACGATGGCGTCGGTCTGGCCCTTGTCGGGCTCGGAAATCCAGGTGATCAGGTCGCCATAGCTTTTCAGGATTTCGACCGTGTCGTCGGTCGAGGCGCCGTCCATCACCAAAAGCTCGATCGGCCCGTCATAGTCCTGGGCCAGCACGCTGTCGATCGAGCGGCGGATGAAGCGGCCCTGGTTGCGGGTCGGCATCACGATGCCCACCTGCGGCTTGGCCTCGTCGCGAAGGATCGGGGCGGGATCGGCGGCGGCGCGGTCCAGCACGCGCAGCAGACCCAGCCGCAGCGCCTCGGCCGCGTCTCGCCAGCGATAGGCGTCCAGGCGCTTGCGGCCGCGCTCGACCAGGGTGGCGCGCAACTCGGGCTCGTCGACGATGCGCCGCATCAGCGACGCCATGGCGTCGATGTCGGTGGGATCGCAAGCCAGCACCGCGTCGCCGCCCACCTCGGGCAAGGACGAGGAATCGCCGCAAATCACCGGCGCGCCGTAATGGAAGGCTTCGAGCAACGGCATGCCGAAGCCCTCGAACAGCGAGAAATAGACCAGCGCCTCGGCGTGGCGGAACAAGGCCCGCATGCGGCCGTGATCGACATAGCCCAGGTGATAGATCGGCAGATCGCCGAAGCCGTCGACCGCCGCGGACCAGCCATCGGGATTGCCGGTCAGCACCAGCCCGGTGTCGGGCGGCAGATGGGGCAGCGCCTTGCGCAGCGCCTCGAACAGGCGGCGGTGGTTCTTGTGCGGCCACAGATTGGCCGGCATGAAGAAATAGCGGCGATAGACCGAGGCCGGCCCCAGGGCCTCGTCGCGCGACACCTCGTCGCCGTCCAGGCGTTCCTCGGCCAGTTCCTCGGGCAGGGCGGCGGGCATCAGGAAGACGTCGGGGCAGGCCGTCCACGGCGAGTCCAGGATGGTGCGGCGCGAATGCTCGGTCAGGGTGGCGATGCCCCCCGCCCGCGCCATCGCCAGATGGAAGGCGCGCCGCCGCGAGGCCAGCATCCAGCCGGGGAAGAATTGCGGGAAGAATTCGTGTTGCAGATCGGGGATGACGAAGACCTGCCGCTCGATCGGGAAATCGGGGATGCGCGGATTGGCGGGCACCTCGAGCGCCGGCTCCTGCGGATAGGCGCGGATCAAGACGTCGACCCCGGCCACCTTCAGATGGGGCGCCATGGCGGCATGGAAATGCGGCCCGTAATCGGCCAGCGAGACGTTCAGCACCTGCGGGGAATCCAATAGGATCGGCGGCTTCTCGCCGCGATGGAAGACGATCACCCGATCCTGCGGAAAGGCGCGCACATAGTCGCGCAGCACGCCGCCCACCCAGGGCACGATGCCGCCGCTGACGCCCGCCACCAGCGGATGGAGGTCGATGCCGATGGTCAGCGCCCCGGCACCCACCGCCGCGCCGCCTCGGCGTTCGGCCGGAGCGGGCATGCCGGCGGGATCGACGCCCAATTCGGCGAGGCCGTCCTGGGCCCCGGTCCACAGGCGCACCGCCGGCCACACCAGATCGCCGCCCAGCCCCGCCTCGGGGCGCTGCGCCTCGCGCACCAGGGTGTCCAGCCAATAGCACAGGGCACCGCGACTGAGCGCGTGGCCGCCATGGCGCTCGGCGATGCGGCGCAGTTCCTCGGCCCGGCGGAAACCGCCCGAGGCGGTTAGCGTCGAGCCCCATTCCCGCGTGGCGGCCAGATCGGCCGCGACGGCGCGGGGCGTCGCCACCGCCGAAAGCCGGATCCACAGATCCCAGTCGAAGCCCCACCGCAGGGTCACATCCAGCGGCCCCGCCTTCTCCAGCGCGGCGCGCGACATGAAGGTGGCCGGTTGCAGGACGTAGTTGATGCCCTCGATCAGGGCGCGGCGGTCGAAGGTTGGCGGGTTGACGAAATAGCGTTCCTTGACCGTGCCGTCCTCGGCGGCGCGCACCCCGTTGCCGAACCAGAAGCTGGCGCCGGGATCGGCGCGCCACGCCTCGACCACGCGGTCCAGCGCGCCGGGCAGCAGGAAATCGTCGGCGTTGAGCCAGGCGACGATCGCGCCGGTGGCCCGCGCCAGGCCCGTGTTGATCGCGTCGGCGGCGCCGTCGTCGGGCTCGACGATCACCTGGGACAGGCGATCCCTCCAGCGTTCCAGGATCTCCAGCGTGCCGTCGGTCGAGCCGCCATCCACGACGATGTGTTCAAGGTCGGGAAAGCCCTGCTCGGCCACCGAGGTCAGGCATTGCTCGATGAAGCGCGCCTGGTTCAAGGACGGCGTCACGATGGTGATGCGGGGCGAGGCGGCCATGGTTTTCGCTTCCGTGATGGTTTGGGTCACCAGCGCCACCAGCCGCGGCGGGGCGCCGGGGGTGGGCTGGTGGTCGGCAGGCCGGCGCGGTCGGTGCCCAATTCGGTGGTGAAGTCCTGCACCGCCTTCCACAACTCGACCAGCGGCGGGGCGAGGCGGGGATCGAGTCCACCCCGGGGCCGCCCCGTCTCCTTGACCAAGGTGTCCAGAAAATAGCACAACGCGCCGCGCGTCATCGGCTGGCCGCTATGGCGTTCGGCGATGCGGCGCAACTCCTCGGCGCGCGGGAAGCCGCCCGAGGCGGTCAGCGTCGCGGCGTATTCGCGCGAGGCGGCCAGCGTGGCGTCGATCGCCACCGGCTCGGCAAGGGCGGACAGGCGCAGCCACAGATCCCAGTCGAAACCCCACCGCAATCCGGCGTCCAATGGCCCCGCCCGACGCAGCACCGCCCCGTTGACGAAGGTGGCCGGCTGCAACACGTAGTTCAGCCCCTCGGCCAAGGCGCGCCGGTCGAAGCGCGGCGGGGCGGGAAAGAACGGCTCGGTCAGGGTGCCGTCCTCGGCGGCCCGCATGCCGTTGCCGAACACGAACGAGGCGTCGGGATGGGCGCGGAACGCCTCGGCCACCCGCGCCAGCGCGCCGGGCAGCAGGAAGTCGTCGGCGTTCAGCCAGGCGACCACGTCGCCGGTGACCCGCGCCAAGCCCTTGTTGATCGCCTCGGCGGCGCCCCCGTCGGGCTCGCACACGAAGCCGGCCAACTGGCCCTCGCGGCGTTCGAGGATGTCGCGCGTGCCATCGGTCGAGCCGCCGTCGATCACCCAATGCTCGACATCCGGCCAGCCCTGCGCCGCCACCGAATCCAGGCAGGCGTCGAGAAACCGCGCCTGATTCAGGGACGGCGTGACGATGCTGAAGCGAAGGTCGGGACACGCGTCGGGCATGCCGGTTCCTTAGCCCAAACCCGCGAACCTGTCACGCCCGACGCGGCCATTGATGCGCCTGAACCATTGCAATGGATCGAAACGGCCCCTAATCTGGCGTTTTCGACCCATTGGGATGGAGCATCCGTGGCGAGCGTGACGATGCGGATCCATCATGGTCTCTAAGCTCGACCCCGAGGCGCGGCGAGCGGCCCGCCGGGCCTTGGCCGAGGCGGCTGAACGCGGCGAACTCCGCCTGCCGGGCGCCGTCCGCGCCATGCGCCGGGCGCTCGGCCTCAATCAGGAGGAGTTCGGGCGGCTGTTCAAATTGACCCGGCGCCAAATCTCGGAATTGGAGAACGCGGCCGGCGATCCCAAGCTCTCGACGCTGACCCGCATCGCCCGCGCGTTCGGCATGGGCGTCGGGTTCGTCCCGACGTCCACCCCTTCACGCGACGAATGATCCTTGGGTTCACTCGGGCCAGAACGCGTCGTCGAGACCCTGTTCCAGCGACCAGGGGCACTCGACCGGAAAGGTCGATTTCGGAAAGCCGGTTTCCCCGGTCGCCAGGATCACCGCCTTGCGATAGGCGTCGGTCAACGCCTCGCCGCTCGTCGATTTCAGGCTGGGATTGTCGCGCAGGTGGTCGCGCAAATCGTCCCTTTGAACCGCGATGGTCGTTTCCCAACTCGCCCCGCGCCGGCCGGGCTGGAAGCGCCATTTCAGAAGGTGAAGCAGCAGGACGGTCAGGCGGTTCACCAGTTCGCGCCGCTCCGCCCTGCCCATGCTTTCGATCTCCTCGGCGATGTGCTCGATGTCGGCCGTATTCAGCTTGCCTTGGCGCAGCAAGGCGGCCTGCTCATTGGCCCAGGCGTGGAAATCGCGCTCATAAAGGCTGCTGGTCGGCATCGCCCTGTCCTTCGGTACTGAAAGCGTTTGAATCATGGTTGGCCTCGTGCCCGCATGCAAGCCGGTTCGCTTGCATCCGGCCGACCTCCCGTTCAAATAATGTCCAGCCATGTCGGAGCCGCCATCATGCCCACGTTCAATGTCACCACGGTCGGTACGTCGGCCGGGCTCATCACGACGGGCGACAAGCTCCACCTGACCGAAGCCCCGGATGGCGGCTACCACCTCACGCCCTATGATCCCGATTTCGGGCGCCAGATCAGGCTCGCCGAGGACCTCATGCACGAGGACCGTGACATCCTGCAGGGGCTGGCCAAGTGAACGCTTGCCCGAGGTGACCTTCGCGATCCATGACCGGCAGATCGCCGAGCATGGCGGGCCTGGACGGCGTGCGGGATCGGGGCGGAAAGCGCGCTGGCGGAATGGTACCGCCGCCATCTGGCGCCGTGACCGTCACACCAGTCGCCACGCGTCAGCCGAAGCCGAGAAACAGGGCCAGCGCCCGATTGACGGCAAGCATCGTGCCGTCGTCGAGACGGCCGAAGGTTTCGCCCAGCCGATCGCGCCGTACCGTCATGGCCTTGTCCACCATGATCTGGGAGGAGAGTCGCAGGCCGTTCTCCGGTGTCGGGTCAGGGCTGTTCAGTTCTGCTCATGCGACTCGGTAAGCCATGGCGTGGTGCGGGTTTAGGGCGTTGATATAGAGTTCCCTGCTGACGTTGGTGGTGCCGTTGGCGCGCAGAATGTTGAGGGCGAAGGTGCGGAATCGGGCGAAGTGGCCGGCCTTGGTTCGGATTCGGCTGTGGTCCTCGAAGAAGCTGACGTCTCGGACGTAATGGCTGCGGTTTTCGATCCCCCAATGATTGCGGATCGCGGCGCCGACGACGGCGGCGGGCAGGCTTGTCTGGCAGGCGTAGAGCGAGACCTCGTCGGTCTTGTGCCAAAGGCCCGACTTGGTGTCCTTGTGCCAAGTGAGGCGGGTGACGCGGGCGACGGCGACGACTAGGCCGTCCCAGTCTGGTCCCAGGCGCCCGGCGACATCGAAGGTCTCGACCCGCCGATGCTCCTGGCGGCCATGGCTGTTGCGATCGATGGTTTCGGCGCTGTCGGCGGCGGCCTCGGCGGCGCAGATCGCCTGGGCCGCGTCGAACAGGGTCGGCTGGTTCGCCTTGACCTGGACGACGAGGAAGTTCCCGGTGTCCTTGGCGGCCTCAAATGTTTTTTTGACAGTGCATGGCGTCGGCGGTGAAGACGACTCCGGTCAGCCCCAGGTCGCGGATCATCTGCTGCGCGGCGGGGATTTCGTTCGACTTGTCGTCGATCTCGGTGTGCGCCAGGACGATGGCCGAGGCCGAGCTGAATGCCGTCAACGTCTGGGCCGCCTTCCGGTCGTTGATGTGGTCGAAGCTGCCTCGGAGCGTCTTGCCGTCAAGCGCGACGACCGCCTTCTCGCCTACCGCGCCCTCCGGCAACAGGGCCTTCGCATGGCGCCGGAACGCGTCTTCGAGGGTGTCGCTGTCCAGCGACTGAAGCACGGTCCGCATGGAAACCGGCGTGCAATTTTGACCCCCTGACCGGCGAAATCGGCGTCGAATTTTGACCCCCCATTTCCCGGTGATGGCCACAATCCCCCAATGCGACAGGGCGTTGGGGGAAAACCAGGGGATGTTGATCGTGGAAACGATAGGGCGGGTCCGCCGGGACCATTTCGTCGAGAAGAAAAGCATCAAGCGGATCGCCCGCGAGCGCGGACTTTCGCGCAATACGGTGCGCAAGATCCTGCGCTCCGAGGAGACCGCCTTCCGCTACGAGCGGGCGCGCCAACCCCTTCCCCAACTCGGGCCGCATGTGGCGCTGCTGGAGACGCTGCTGACGGACAACGGGCGGAAGGGACGGCGCGAGCGCCTGACGATGACGGGGATGTTCGAGCGGCTGGAGGAGGCGGGATACGCCGGCGGCTACGACGCGATCCGGCGCCACGCGCGGCAGTGGAAGCGCGACAACGCCCAGGCGGCGGCGGGCGAGCCGGTCGCCGCGTTCGTTCCGCTGTGGTTCGCGCCGGGCGAGGCCTACCAGTTCGATTGGAGCCACGAGATCGTGGTGCTCGCGGGAGTGACGACGACCGTGAAGGTGGCCCACATCCGCCTGTGCCACAGCCGGATGTTCTTGGTGGTGGCCTATCCGCGCGAGACCCAGGAGATGGTGTTCGACGCCCACGACCGGGCGTTCCGCTTCTTCGGCGGCGCCTGTCGCAAGGGCATCTACGACAACATGAAGACGGCGGTCGACGCGATCTTCACCGGCAAGGAGCGTCGCTTCAATCGGCGCTTCGAGCAGATGTGCTCGCACCATCTGGTCGAGCCGGTGGCCTGCACCCCGGCGTCGGGCTGGGAGAAGGGCCAGGTGGAAAACCAGGTGGGCAACGTCCGCGAATGGTTCTTCACGCCGCGCGCGCGCTTCGCCAGCTTGGCCGAGTTGAACGACTGGCTGATGGCGCGATGCCTGAAGAAGGCCGCCAGCCTCGCCCACCCGGAATTCAAGGAGCGCAGCGTGGCCGAGGTCTTCGCCGAGGAGAAGGACCTGCTGATCGCCTACCGTCGCCCCTTCGACGGTTTCCACGAGACCCACGTCAGCGCGTCGAAATGCTGTCTGGCGCGCTTCGACCGCAACCGTTACAGCGTCGACGCGACGGCCGCCAACCGGCCGGTCACCGTGCACGCCTACGCCGACCGGGTGGTGATCCGCCACGGCGGCGTCGTGGTGGCCGACCATGCCCGCGTCTTCGGCCGTGATCGCACCGTCTACGAGCCCTGGCACTATGTCCCGGTCCTGGCCGGAAAGCCGGGGGCCTTGCGCAACGGCGCCCCCTTCCGGAACTGGGAGCCGTCGCCGATGCTGGCCGAGATCCGTTGGAAGCTGGGGTCCGGCGACGACGCGGACCGCCAATTCGTGGAGATCCTGATGGCGGCGCGGGAGAGCGGCCTGGAGGCGGTCGAGGCCGCCTGCGCCGAGGCGCTCGCCGCCGGATTGGCGACCAGCGCCGTGGTCCTCAACTTTCTTGGCCGGCAGGGTCGGCCGGCGGCCGTCGAGCCGGTCGCCACGCCGGACGCCCTGAAGCTGGACAACCCGCCTTCGGCCGACTGCGCCCGCTACGACGCCCTGCTGCGGGGGGCCTGCCATGGAACGGCATGACCTTCTGGCGATGATGTCCGAGCTTCACCTGTCCGGCATGCGCGCCGCCTACGACGAGGTGATGAGCGATGGCATCCGCCGCCAGCATCCGGCCCAACGCATCCTCGGCGACTTGTTGCTGGCCGAGCTGGCGGAAAAGCGGGTCCGCTCGATCCGCTACCGCCTGGCCGCCGCCCGGCTGCCGCTCGCCAAGGAACTCGCCGATTTCGACTTCTCGGCCTCGCCGGTCAACGCGGCCCTGGTGCGCGACCTTCACGCCGGGGGCCTGCTGTCGCCGCCCCGCAACGCCGTCCTGGCCGGCGGAACGGGATCTGGAAAGACCCATCTGGCCATAGCCATCGCCACCAACTGCATCCGCGACGGCGCGCGTGGGCGCTTCTTCAACGTCGTCGACCTGGTCAACCAGCTCGAGGCCGAGGCCCGCGCCGGCAACGCCGGCAAGCTGGCCGAACAGCTCTCCCGCGTCGACCTCGTCGTCCTCGACGAGCTGGGCTATCTCCCGTTTCCCCAAAGCGGCGGCCAATTGCTCTTCCACCTGGTCTGCCGCCTCTACGAGCGCACCGCCATCGTCATCACCACCAATCTCGCCTTCGCCGAATGGGCCACCGTCTTCGGCGACGCCAAGATGACCACCGCGCTGCTGGACCGCCTGACCCACCACTGCGACATCCTCGAGACCGGCAACGAAAGCTGGCGTTTCAACAACCGGGGATGACCCCCGGCGGGCCGCCCAGGTGGGCCCACAGGAACCTCCCACGCGCACCCACCACCAGCTTTGCGACGAGCGTGGCGGGCGCGCGCGGGTCCCTCCTATGGACTACCTGGACGGCCCGCCTCCAGCATCG